>DASPOR010000039.1 GCA_035625915.1 Alphaproteobacteria bacterium
CCGACCGGAAGAGCGTTGACCGGCGTTTCGACGTCGAGTGGGGTGCCCGCCTCGCGGCCGACCACGTTCAGATACGTCGCCTCGGCCTGGCGAAGCGCACCCATGGTTTCCTCCCGGTCCGCGTTCGCCTCCTCGAGGCGCGAAAGCGCTTGGTCGATATCGGCTTGCGTGCCCGCACCCCCGCTCGCCCGCCGGCGGACACGCTCCAGCACGTCCTTATGGACGTTGAGATTGCCCTCGGCCAAATTCAGGATTCGATGCAGCCGAACCAGGTCCAGATGCGACTGCACGGCGTCGAGCGCCACGGCCTCCGAGGTCTCGCGCACGCGAAAAGCGGCCGATTTCGATCGTCCGATCTGTTGGTCAACCGTACCGTCCGCCTCGCCGCCATCGAAGAGACGTTGGGTCAAGATCGCCGACAACTCCTGGCGAAGGTGGAAGGCGTTGCCCGAGGTGCGCGTGAACTGGTCGTCCGAGTATTCCGGGCCGTCACCGCTGCGAACATCCACTTGGGGCAGATAAAGGCCGCGCGCGCGGCGCAGTTCCGCATCTACCGCCTGGCGGTTGTCGACGACGCCGCCAATGCGGGGATTGGTCCCGAGCGCGCCCGCCACCGATTCGCGCAAGCTTTGTGCCGCGGCGTGCTGAATACCGCAAGCAAAGATCACCGCCGCCGAACCGGCCAACAAGCTGTTACGCATCCGAGTCATAGATCTCACCCACGATGTTTTGCTTTTCCGCCCTCAATTGCCAGAATATGGCATTCCACTTCGGGGTATCTTATTAACAGAATCCCGAGTCGCGCGCAAATGACATCTGAATATTCTTTGTAATTTCATGGTGAATATTCAATTCGTGATCTCTAATATTACATTTCACTATATCAGCGTATTTTAATATTTAATATCGACGGCGCGAGCATGCGCGCACGGCATCACAACCCGCGCTGGTTGCCGGGGATGGATCCGCTTTTCTGCTGGGTTTCCGATGACGGCCGCGCATGACACTTCGAGCGCGGCGGCGCCAATGAGCGCGCGCGGCACTTCGCCGTGCCTCGATCCACGTCCGCGTCTTTATGCCGTCTTTATTTTTACGTCAGCAGTTCGGTATCGATTTTTTATGGCGGGAGCGTCTATTGCTTTCGGCCACGCCGGACCCGCCGATCCAAGGTGGGACCCGCGCGTCTTGGCGCTCATGAGGATTGGGCGCTCCAGGGAAACAAAGGAGCATGTCGTGGCAACGAGAGGCGCAAATGCTTGACGTTCTCATGGTTGTGCTTGGGCTCGCGTCCTTTGCGATCCTGATCGGCTACGCCGTCCTCTGCGACAAATTGTGAGGTCGCCAATGCTGCTCGATCTAATTCTCGGTGGTGTGGTTGCGCTCGGGCTGCTCGCATACCTCGTCTTCGCATTGGTTCGGCCCGAACGATTTTGAACGGCGCGATTACTGAACAACGGGCGGTCCCAGGAGTCCCGATATGACGACGAACGGTCTGCTTCAGATCGCGGTCTATTTCGCGATCCTCGTGGCGCTTACCAAGCCGCTCGGCGGCTACATGACACGTGTCTTCGCGGGCGAACGCACATTTTTGTCACCGGTATTGCAGCCGCTCGAGCGGCTCTTGTACAGGCTTTCCGGCGTCGATTCCAAAAACGAGCAGCACTGGATGACCTACGCCATCGCCATGCTGCTCTTCAACCTTGCTGGCTTCCTGCTTCTTTATGTGATGCAGCGGACCCAATCGATCCTGCCGTTCAATCCGCAAGGCATGGCGGACGTGGCCCCCGATCTTGCCTTCAACACGTCGGTCAGTTTCGACACCAACACGAACTGGCAGAACTACGGTGGCGAATCCACGATGAGCTACCTGGTGCAGATGTGCGGATTGACCTTTCACAATTTCGTCTCGGCGGCGACGGGTATCGCGCTCGCCTTGGCCCTGATCCGCGGCTTCGCCCGCAAGTCGGTCAAGACGCTCGGCAACTTCTGGGTCGATCTCGTGCGCTGCGTCCTCTACGTTCTCCTGCCGATCTCGGTCGTTGCTGCACTCTTCCTGGTCTGGCAGGGCATTCCCCAGAACCTCGGCCCCTATGTCGAGGCGACGACGCTCGAGGGCGGCAAGCAAGTGATCGCCCAGGGACCGGTTGCGTCCCAAATCGTGATCAAGATGCTCGGCACCAACGGCGGCGGCTTTTTCAACGCCAACGCGGCACACCCCTACGAGAATCCGACGGCTCTCTCGAATTTCCTCCAGATGCTGCTGATGATCGTCATCGGTGCAGCACTCACGAACGTCTTCGGCCGCATGGTTGGCAAGCAGCTTCAAGGTTGGGCGCTCTTCGGCGCCATGATGGTTCTTTCGGTCGCCGGCGTTATCACCCTCTATAGCGCCGAGGCGGCGGGCAATCCGAACTTGGCACCCTTCGGCGTCGACCAGGCCCCGAGCATCATGCAAGCCGGCGGCAACATGGAAGGCAAGGAGGTCCGCTTCGGCATTGCCGATACGGCACTCTTTGCCACGCTCACGACCGACGCGTCTTGCGGTGCGGTCAATGGCATGCACGACAGCTTCACGCCCATCGGCGGCATGGTGCCGATGATAAACATCGCTCTCGGCGAGATCATCTGGGGCGGTGTCGGCTCCGGACTCTACGGAATGCTGCTGTTCGCGATCGTGGCGATGTTCATCGCCGGCTTGATGGTCGGACGAACCCCCGAATATGTCGGCAAGAAGCTCGAGTCGCGCGACGTTAAGATGACCATGCTCGCCCTGCTCATTCTGCCGTTCTCGAACCTCGGTTTCAGCGCGTTGGCAACCGCCCTTCCGGCCGGTCTTGCGGGTATCTCGAACCAAGGCCCGCACGGCTTCAGCGAGATCCTCTACGCCTTCATATCGATGACCGGCAACAACGGCAGTGCATTTGCGGGCTTGAACGGCAATACCATGTTCTACAACGTGACCGGCGCCTTTGCGATGCTCATCGGCCGTTTCGCCATGATCGTGCCGATGCTCGCCGTCGCGGGCTCGCTCGCTGAGAAGAAGCTGGTGCCGCCCTCTTCGGGCACCTTCCCGACGGATAACGGCCTGTTCGTGGCCCTCCTCGTGGGCGTCATCGTCATCGTTGGTGGTCTCGTATTCTTCCCGGCCCTGGCACTCGGCCCCGTGGTCGAGCACATGCTGATGCAAGCCGGAACCCTGTTCTAAAGGCAGCGCCATGGACATCTCCGTCAAACCCGTTGTGATCGACCAAGGCAAGCGCGCCAAGGCCGCACGGACCGGCGTCAATCGCGACATTATCGTGACCGCGATTGGCGACGCTTTTCGCAAGCTCGATCCGCGCACGCTGGTCATGAATCCGGTCATGTTCGCTGTCGAGGTTGTGGCGGCCTTGACGACCGTGCTGCTCGTGCGCGACTTGATCGTCGGTGGCGGCCACATCGCCTTCAGCGTGCAAATCATCTTCTGGCTGTGGTTCACGGTCGTCTTTGCGAATTTCGCCGAAGCAGTTGCCGAAGGGCGCGGCAAGGCGCAGGCCGAAGCGCTGCGGCGAACGCGCACCGAAACGAAGGCGAAGAAACTGCGCGCCGCGACCACGCGCGACTACGAGGAGGTCTCCGCACTCAAGTTGAGGCCGGGCGATCATGTGCTCGTCGAGGCGGGCGACATCATCCCGGGTGACGGCGACGTCGTGAACGGTGTCGCATCGGTCGACGAGTCGGCGATCACAGGCGAATCCGCACCGGTCATCCGCGAGAGTGGCGGCGATCGTTCCGCGGTAACTGGCGGCACGCGCGTACTTTCGGATTGGGTGGTGGTGAAGATCACCGCAGCTCAGGGGGCGAGCTTCCTCGACCGCATGATTGCACTCGTCGAAGGTGCGGTGCGGCAGAAGACGCCGAATGAAATCGCGCTTAATATCCTGCTCGCGGGCATGACCATCATCTTCATCTTCGTTGTGGTCACGATCCCGAGCTTTACGAGTTATGCCGGTGGTGCGATATCCGTCCTCGTCCTGGTCGCACTCTTCGTAACGCTCATTCCGACGACGATCGGCGCCTTGCTCTCTGCGATCGGAATCGCGGGCATGGATCGGCTCGTGAAATTCAACGTGCTGGCCATGTCCGGCCGGTCGGTCGAGGCGGCGGGAGACGTTGATACCCTCCTTCTCGACAAGACGGGCACGATCACGCTCGGTAATCGCCAGGCCACTGAACTCATCGCGATGCCCGGCGTGGACGAGGCCGAGCTTGCCGACGCCTCGCAGCTCGCCTCCTTCAGTGACGAAACGCCGGAAGGCCGCTCGATCGTGGTGCTGGTCAAGACCAAATACGGCCTTCGCGGCCGGGAAATGGCCCCGCTCCACGCCCAGTTCGTCAAGTTCTCGGCCCAGACGCGGATGAGCGGCATCGATTTCGAAGGTTCCTCGATCCGCAAGGGTGCCGTCGACGCGGTCGTTCAATACGTGCGGCAGGTCAACAACATCCCGAACATGCCAGCACCGTCGGAACTCACTCAGATTTCCGACCGCATCGCGCGCGCGGGCGGCACGCCGCTCGCGGTCGCCAAGAACGGGCGCATTCTCGGCGTAGTCCACCTCAAGGACATCGTCAAGGGCGGCATCCGCGAGCGCTTCAACGAACTGAGGCGCATGGGTATTCGCACCGTCATGATCACGGGCGACAATCCGCTGACCGCGGCCGCGATCGCCGCGGAATCGGGGGTCGACGATTTCCTGGCTCAGGCGACGCCCGAGGACAAGTTGCGCCTGATCCGGGAGGAACAAGGCAAGGGAAAGCTCGTCGCGATGTGCGGCGACGGCACCAACGACGCACCCGCCCTCGCTCAGGCCGATGTCGGCGTTGCAATGCAGACCGGCACGCAAGCCGCGCGCGAGGCCGGCAACATGGTCGACCTCGACTCCGACCCGACCAAGCTGATCGAGATCGTGATGATCGGCAAGCAGTTGCTGATCACGCGCGGTGCTCTCACCACGTTCTCGATCGCAAACGACGTGGCGAAATATTTCGCGATCATTCCGGCGATGTTCGCGGCGTTCTATCCAAGCCTCAACGTGCTGAACGTCATGCGCCTCGCAACCCCGCAAAGCGCAATTCTGTCCGCGATCATCTTCAACGCCCTCATCATCATCGCACTCATCCCGCTCGCGCTCCGCGGCGTCAAGTATCGCCCGGAAAGCGCCTTTAGATTATTGAGCCGCAATCTCATCATCTACGGCGTCGGCGGCGTCATCATCCCGTTCATCGGCATCAAGGCGATCGATATGGTCTTAAGTGCCGTCGGCCTCGCCTCCCTTGGCCTCGTTTAAGGAACTGAGTCATGCTTAAGGAACTTCGACCTGCCATCGTGCTGCTCGTCCTGCTGACGGCTTTGACGGGCCTTGCGTATCCGCTCGCAATGACCGGCGTCGCCCAGGTTCTGTTCCCTTGGCAGGCCAACGGCAGCCTGATCGAAAAGGACGGCAAGGTCATCGGCTCGCATCTGATCGGACAGAGCTTCACGTCGGACAAATATTTCCACGGCCGGCCCTCGGCGATCAGCGCCCCCGATCCCAAGGACCCGACGAAGACAATTTCGACCCCTTACGACGCGAGCAATTCAATGGGCTCCAACCTGGGTCCAACCAGCAAGGCGTTCGTCGACGGCGTCAAGGACGCCGCCACGGCACTTCATGCCGAAAACGACAAGCCCGTCCCGGTCGATCTCGTCACGGCCTCCGGAAGCGGCCTCGACCCCGATATCACGCCGGCGGCGGCGCAGTTCCAGATTCCCCGCGTGGCCAAGGCGCGCAATCTTCCGGAGGGCGAGGTGTCCGCGCTCGTGGCGCGTTTCACCAAGGGCCGCGATCTCGGCGTCTTCGGCGAAGCGCACGTGAATGTCCTTGCGCTCAACCTGGCGCTCGACGCGTTGTCTCAGAGCAAGCCCTAACGGGTTGCGGTCGTGCCTCTTCTGGAAGCGGACCCCTCGACAGATAACTTTCTGAAAATAAATAAAAATCCCGACTAGCGTTGCGGCGCAAAGCTTGCCATGATGGCGCGCTTCCGCGGGAGGCGCCGCAAGATCATGCGGACATGGTCCTCGGCGCAGCGAGCGTGCGGCATCGCGGCCGAGACGATAAGTCGATGTCGGTCGGCGCGCGCCGGGCGGAAGCCCGTTGTTCGACCGAGGCTAAGAGGCGCTTGTGTTCTATTCCCGCTGGCAGACCATTTTCATCGTGGCGATTTGTGCATTGGGCGTCCTGCTGGCGCTGCCGAACGTGACGAGCCCGGACGTGCTTCGCTATCTTCCCTTCGCACGTCAAATTCACCTCGGCCTCGATCTCAAGGGTGGAAGCTATCTCCTTCTTAAGGTCGACATCGAGGCGGCTGAGCGCGAGCGCCTTGAGGGTTTTCTCGACAATGTTCGCCGAGCGCTTCGTGGCGGCGACATCCAATATACGGACCTTCGCGTCCAGGATGGTGAAATCAAGTTCAATGCGCGGGATCCCGCGAAAATCGAGGATGCGCGGAAGCTCCTCCAACCGATCGCTGGGATCGGCGCCAATGCCGATTTCGCGATCGTGACGACGGACGCCGGCGAAATCGCGCTGAAGCCGAGCGAGGCCGGCGTGAGGGACCGCGCGAGCGACGCGCTTCAGCGCTCGATTGAAATCATCCGCCACCGTATCGACGAGACCGGGGTCGCGGAACCCTCGATCGCGCGTCAAGGCGCTGACCGGATCGCCGTGCAGCTCCCGGGTATCAGCGATCCGGAGCGTCTAAAGCGCCTCTTGGGCACGACCGCGAAATTGTCCTTTCACCTCCTGAGTACCTCACCGATTCCGGCAAGCGGCACCGCACCGCCCGGCACCGAAATCCTGCCAGCAAGCGAAGGCTCTCAAGGACCCGCGCGCTATCTCGTTCAACGAAATATCGAAGTCGATGGCTCACACCTTCGCGATGCGCGAGCGACCACCAATTCCCAGACCGGCGAATGGATCGTGAGCTTTGAGTTCGACGCGCTCGGCGGGCGGCAGTTCGGCACGACGACGCAACAAAATGTCGGCCGTTACTTGGCGATCGTCCTCGACAACAAAGTCATCAGCGCGCCCGTGATCAGGGAGCCCATCCTCGGCGGGCGCGGTCAGATCAGCGGCCATTTCACCGCTGCGAGTGCGAACGATCTCGCGATCCTTCTGCGGGGCGGTGCTCTGCCGGCACCGCTCAAGATCATCGAAGAGCGGACCGTCGGGCCAAATCTGGGGGCGGACGCGATACGCACCGGTATCTATGCCTGCGCCATCGGCGGCGGCTTAGTCGTCTTCTTCATGGTCTTTTTTTACCGCCTGTTCGGCGTTTTCGCGTCGTTGGGGCTGATCGTGAATCTTTGCCTGCTCATGGGGGTTTTGTCGCTGCTCCAGGCCAGCCTAACGCTCCCGGGCATCGTCGGGATCCTCCTCACCGTCGGAATGTCAGTCGATGCCAACGTGCTCATCAACGAGCGTATCCGCGAAGAGGCCCGCAAGGGCCGGGGGCCGGTGGCCGCGATTCAAACCGGCTTCAGCAAGGCGATGTCGACGATCGTCGACGCGAACGTCACCACGCTTCTAAAGATGTCCATCCTGTTCCTGCTCGGAACGGGACCGGTCAAGGGATTCGCGGTTACGATCAGCATCGGCATCCTCACATCGATGTTCAGCGCCATCGTGCTCGTTCGCCTGATCATGTCCGTTTGGTTGCGTCGCACGCGCCCCAAGGCGCTCTTGGCTTGAGGAGATAGTACGTGTTCTTCGGACCCCGCCTTGTGCCCGACGACACCAAGATCCGATTCATGAATGGACGGATTGCCGGTCTGGTCGTCTCCGCCGTTCTGAGCTTGTCGTCGCTCATTTTGGCGTTCTATCCGGGCCTCAACTTTGGCATCGATTTCCGCGGCGGAATCGGCATCGAGGCCCAAATGCCCAACCCGGTCGATTTCAGTCAGCTCCGTAGCCAGCTCGAGCAGTTGAATCTCGGCCAGATCGACTTGCAGCAGTTCGGTTCGCCGAATGACGTCGAAATCAGACTCCAACGGCAGCCGGGGGGGGACTCGGCGGAACAGGACGCAGTGGGCGCCGTTCGCGGCATGATCACCCGCCAATACCCTGGGACGACCTTCCCCCAGGTTGAAGCGGTGGGAGCTACGGTGAGCGACGAGCTGTTCCGCGACGGCATGATCGCGCTGTCGATCGCGATGGTTGCGATGCTCATATACATCTGGTTCCGTTTCGAATGGCAATTCGGCGTCGCGGCGACGCTCACGTTGGTGCTCGACGTCACGAAGATCGTCGGCTTCTATGGCCTGACCCAATTCCAATTCAATGCGACGAGCATCGTCGCGATCCTCACGATCATGGGTTATTCGATCAACGACAAGGTCGTGGTGTACGACCGCGTGCGGGAAAACCTGAGGCTTTACAGGCGAATGCCGCTACGCGAGCTGATCGACTTGAGCATCAATGAGACCTTGAGCCGCACCATCGCTACATCGGGGACGGTTTTTCTCGCCATTCTCCCACTTGCGATAATGAGTGCGGACACGCTTCGCGAATTCGCGATAACGCTTCTGGTGGGAATCGTCATCGGCACGTCGTCGTCGATCTTCATCGGCGCGCCGATCCTTTTGCTTTTGGGCGAGGGGCGGTTGCGGCGACTGGCGCCGGTTGCGCAGTCGGAGCAATCGGCCGGCGGGCAAGCGGATTAAGACGAGCCGGCCCCAACGCCTCCCGCACGCATTCGTACCCGATCGGCTATACTTGGTAAGTCGCCACCTTGGCCGTAACCTGCCTCCTAGGCAAGGACGCCGATGAGCCAGCCAGACCAATCAGCGCGCGAGCAACGCCCATCGCCCGACGCACTCCTCGCCGTTGCAAAGCGTGCAGGGCGCGGGAAGCTCAAGCTCTTCCTGGGTGCCGCCCCTGGAGTCGGCAAGACATACGAGATGCTGTTGACCGCAGCGGCCAGAAAGCAGGAGGGCGTCGACGTGGTCATCGGTGTCGTCGAGACCCACGGCCGCGTCGAAACGGAGCGGCTCGTCCGCGGCCTCGAAGTCATTCCGCGTCGGCGCGTGGAATATCGGGGTCGCACCCTCGATGAAATGGACCTCGACGCGGTGCTTGCGCGCAAACCTCAACTTGTCCTCGTCGATGAGCTTGCGCATACGAATGCGCCCGGTGCGCGTCACCCCAAGCGCTACATGGACGTCGAAGAACTGCTTGCGGCCGGGATCGATGTCTATACCACGCTCAATGTTCAGCATCTTGAAAGCTTGAACGATGTCGTTGCGCAGATTACCCGCATTCGGGTGCGCGAAACGCTACCTGACAGCGTGCTCGACGAAGCCGACGAAATCGAGGTCGTGGACCTGACGCCGGAGGATTTGATCCAGCGCCTCCAGGAAGGAAAAGTCTACGTCGCGCACCAGGCCGAGCGTGCGCTCAGGCATTACTTCTCGCCGGGCAATCTGACCGCCTTGCGCGAGCTTGCGCTACGGCGAGCCGCCCAGCGCGTCGACGAGCAGATGCTGAGCTACATGCAGGAGCATGCGATCGCCGGCCCTTGGGCCGCAGGCGAGCGCGTCCTTGCATGCGTGAGCGAGAATCCGAACTCGATGCAAGTAGTGCGCGAAGCCAAGCGTGTCGCCGACCATCTCAAGGCGAAATGGACGGTCCTCTACATCGAAACCTCCCGGCATCATCGGCTACCCGAAGTCGCGCGCGATCGGATAGCCGACACCCTGCGCCTGGCCGAGCGCCTCGGCGGTGAGGCGATCACGATTCCAGGCCAAGGGGTCGCGGAAGACGTCTTGACTTACGCCCGTGCCAACAACGTGACCCGCATATTGGTCGCGAAGCCAAGCCGCTCGCGACTGCAAAACTGGCTGCGGGGCTCATTGGTGAACGATCTGATCCGGCGGGCGAGCAATATCAGCATCCAGGTCGTCACGTCCGAAGGCCCGCCCGTACCACCAAAGACCGTGCAACCGCACATGGCGCGAGAGCCCTTCGACGCGCTGCCCTATTTTGCCGCGATCGGGGCGGTCGCCGCCGCGACCGTGGTAGCGCTCGGGGTCGACACGTTCGTGTCAGTCCCGAACCTTTCGCTCGTGTTCCTGGCGGCGATTCTGTACACGGCGGTGGCCTATGGCCTTTGGCCATCGCTCTTCGCGGTGCTGCTCAGCGTTCTCGCATACAACTTCTTCTTTCTACCCCCGATCTACACCTTCACCATCTCCGATCCGGCGAATGTGGTAGCACTCTTGTTCTTTGGCATTGTCGCCGCACTCACGAGCAATCTGACCGCGCGGACGCGCGAGCAAGTCGTGACGGCGCAGCGCCGCGCGCGGGAAGCGGCGGAGCTCTATGCCTTCAGCCGCAAGCTCGCCGCCACGGGCAATATCGACGACCTGCTTTGGGCGTTCTGCTATCAGGTCGCCTCACTTCTGAAGGTGAGCGTCGTGGTGCTGCTGCCGGGGAAGAATGGTATCGCCGTGCGTGCCGGTTACCCGCCCGAGGACGAGCTCGACGAGGCCGACCTTGCGGCCGCGAAATGGTCGTGGGACCGCAACCAGGCCGCAGGACGCGCATCGGACACGCTACCGGGTGCGCGGCGCCTTTTCCTGCCCATGCGCACCGGGCGCGGCATCATTGGCGTGCTTGGCATCGACAGGGATCGGCCGGGGCCAATACTTTCGCCCGACGAGCGACGGCTGCTCGACGCGCTCTCCGACCTCGTGGCGGTCGCGATAGAACGGGTGAAGCTCGCAGAGGATGTCGAGACGACGCGAATAGCCGGCGAGGCGGAGCGGCTGAGATCCACCCTGCTCACGTCGATCTCCCATGATCTCAAAACCCCGCTCGCGTCGATCATCGGCTCGGTCACCACCCTTCGATCGCTCAAAGGTGGCGTCGAATCCGAAATGCAGGCGGAGCTGATTGCGACGATCCAGGACGAGTCCGAGCGATTGAATCGCTTCGTCGGCAATCTTCTCGACATGACCCGGCTGGAATCGGGCAATCTGCGCACCAATCCTCAAGTGAACGACGTCGGCGAGCTTCTTGAAACGGCATTGCGGCGCGCGTCTCGCTTGCTCGCCCAGCACAAGCTGCAGGTCGATCTCGCCTCGGGTCTTCCGATGATAGAGAGCGATGCAATCCTGATCGAGCAGGCGCTGTTCAACCTACTCGACAACGCCGCCAAGTACGCGCCGGCCGGCTCGCTCATCCGGGTCGCAGCGCGCCGAAGCGATGATCGGGTCGAGGTGAGCGTCTCGGACGAGGGACCGGGCATTCCCGCCGAGCAGCTCGAGCGCATCTTCGATAAATTCCATCGCGTCGCGGATGGCGACAAGCGCTCGCCCGGCACCGGGCTCGGCCTCGCGATTTGCCGCGGTTTCATCGAGAGCCTTGGCGGCTCCGTCACCGCGGCAAACCGCACGGACCGCTCGGGCGCGGTCTTTACCATCTCGCTTCCCCTTGCCGCAGCGGCCCCGCAGGCCAAGGAAGCGAGTGCCCCGGCGTGAACGGCGCCCACAAAATACTCGTCGTCGATGACGAAAAGGCGATCCGCCGGTTCCTGAACGCCGGATTGGCCAGCCAGGGCTTCTCGGTCGGTCAAGCCGAGACGGGTGCCGAAGCCGTCGAAAGTGTGGCGACACTCAAGCCCGACGTCGTGGTGCTCGATCTCGGTCTCCCCGACATGGAGGGGACTGAGGTCATTCAACGCATCCGTCGTATTTCCGCCGTGCCGATCGTCGTACTTTCCGTGCGCAGCGACGAACAGGGAAAAGTGCGCGCGCTCGAGCTCGGCGCCGATGACTATGTGACGAAACCATTCGGCATGGCCGAATTGACCGCGCGCATTCGTACCGCCTTGCGCCACCGTATGCAGGAGAAGGGCGAGACGCCAATATATCGATCCGGCTCGCTCACGGTCGATCTTGTCGGGCGCCACGTCAAAGTCGACAGCGTCGAGGTCAAGCTCTCGGCGAAGGAATTCGATCTGCTGCAGCTTCTGGTACGACAGGCCGGCCGCGTGCTGACGCACGATTTCATCCTTCGGGAAATCTGGGGCCCGGCGAATACCGAGGATGTGCAGTATCTGCGCGTCTATGTCAGAAGCCTGCGCCAGAAGCTCGAGAAGGACCCCACGCAGCCGCAATACCTCCTCACGGAAACCGGTGTTGGCTACCGGATGAAGGCGCCGGACTGAAGCGGCTGGCTCGCTCGCACTGAAGGCGCGACAGTGGCATGACAGCATCGTAATATCTGCCCTCGATTCTTCCGCTCATGCGGTGCTCGATCCAAGACATCCGCGCCAATAAAAGGGACTGAAATGACGAATACTGCTCAAGGGGCCTTGGCGGGCCTGAAAATCATCGATCTGACCCGCGTGCTCGGCGGGCCTTACTGCACGCAGATTCTCGGCGACCACGGGGCAGACGTGATCAAGGTGGAACCGCCAGGCGGTGATGAAACGCGTGGATGGGGCCCGCCCTTCAAGGGCGACACGGCGTCCTATTTCATTGGCGTCAATCGAAACAAAAGGGGCATCGTTCTCGATCTCACCCGGCCCGAAGGACGTGAAGTGCTGCTGCGGCTCCTCGAGGATGCCGACGTACTGGTCGAGAATTTCAAGACCGGTAGCCTCGAGAAGTGGGGCATTGGCTACGAGCAGACCCTGAAAGGGCGATTCCCGCGGCTTATCCATTGCCGCGTTTCCGGTTTCGGCGCGGACGGGCCGTTGGGCGGCTTTCCGGGCTATGACGCGATCGTACAGGCCATGACCGGCCTTATGACGATCAATGGCGAGCCGGATACGATGCCCATGCGCCTGGGAATTCCGATCGTCGATCTCGGCACGGGGCTTTATGCCGCTGTTGGAATATTGATGGCGCTCGCCGAACGCACACGGTCCGGCAAGGGCCAATTCATCGAGACAACCCTCTACGACAGCGCCATTGCCCTTCAACATCCGCACACGGCTAACTGGTTTCTCTCGGGCAAGCCGCCGAGGCGCACCGGCAACGCACACCCGAACATCTCGCCATACGACGCCTATCCGACGAAGACGAAGCCGATCTTCGTCGGTACTGGCAACGACCGTCAGTTCCAACGCTTCTGCGCCGAGATCGGTCGGCCCGATCTTCCCGACGATCCCCGGTTCCGCACCAACAAGGATCGCGTGGCGCATCGCGACGAATTGTCCGGCGAGATCAAGGTCGCTTTGGCCGCAGTCGATGGTGAGGCGCTGGCCAAAACGCTCCTTGGACAGGGTGTTCCGTGCGGGCCGGTGCGCGACGTGCCGGAAGCACTTTCCGAGCCCCACACCCTTCACCGCGAAATGGTGATTTCCCGCGACGGCTATAAGGGCATCGGCACGCCGATCAAATTATCCCGCACGCCTGGCGGGCTTCGCCGGCTTCCCCCCTCGCTCGGCGAGGAATGCCGTGACGTGCTCGCCGAGGCCGGCTACGCGCCGGAGGAGATAGAGCGCCTTATGGAGTCGGGCGCCGTTCCTGTGCGCGCTCGGGCGGCGGAGTAGGCCGTCATGCGACTCCCGGCGCGGTTGCCGGGGCTGCTTCGCGACGCCCGCGCCCTATGCCGAGGCACATGAGCGAGGCGAGCAGGCAGAAGGCGCCCGCGACCAGGAACGCAAAAAGATAGTCGCCGAAGTCGTCGCGGATGATGCCGGCGCCGAGCGACGCGGTCGCCGCCCCAAGCTGATGGCCACAGAAGATCCAGCCGAACATCACGCCGGCGTGCTCGCGCCCGAAAACGTCCGCTGTGAGCCTGACCGTTGGCGGCACCGTTGCGACCCAATCGAGCCCGTAGAATATCGCGAAGACCGAAAGGCCGTAGATCGAGACGTCGAATGAAAAAGGCAGGTAGAGGAGCGACAGGCCGCGCAATCCGTAATACCAGGCGAGCAGCATGCGATTGTTCCAGCGGTCGGAAAGCCACCCGGATGCGAGTGTGCCCACGAAATCGAATGCGCCGATGATTGCCAGCAGTCCCGCGGCCTTGACCTCGGGTATCCCATGATCGATGCAGGCGGGAATGAGGTGCGTGCCGATCAGGCCGTTCGTGCTGAGACCGCAGATGTAGAAGGTGCCGAAAAGGAGCCAGAAATCCCGGCTGCGGATACCGATCATGAGGGCGGATATCGCCATTTGCGCAGGGTTTAGCCCGCCCTTCTTGGGCCTGGCGGCAACGCCCGGCTCGCCCAGGCGGTTGAGGCCGATATCAGCGGGATGGTTTCGCATGAGGAAGCCGATGAGCGGCAGCATGAGAAAGCCGAACGCGGCGACCGCCAGGGCCGCTGTGCGCCAGCCGTGATCCTCGACGATCTTCGCAAGAAGCGGGAGGAAGATAAGCTGCCCCGTCGCGTTGCTTGCGGTGAGCATGCCCATCGCTAGTCCTCGGCTCCGGGTGAACCAGCGATTGACGACCGTGGCGCCGAGTGCGAGCGCCGTCATCCCCGTTCCGCCGCCCACGACGAATCCCCATAGCAGCATGAGCTGCCACGGCTGCGTCATAAGCGTGGTCAGTGCGACGCCGATCGCAACGAGGGTTACCGCATACATCATCGTGCGCCGCGCACCGAGGTATTCGACCAAGGCGGCCGCGAACGGTCCCATCAATCCAAACAAAACGAGGTTGATTGAAACGGCGGAGGAGATCGTGGCCCGCGACCAGCCAAACTCCTGCTGGAACGGAACGATGAACACGCCCGGTGTCGCGCGTGTCGCGGCGGCCGTCAGCAGCGTCGTGAATGTGACGCCCAGGATGGCCCACCCATAATGAAACCGCCCATGGGCAAGCCTGGCGGCGATTGGCAATGGGGCGGATGACATCGATGGCTTGTCCTTCTCGGGCCGGGGTTCGCATCAAGCTAGGTGCGGCGGCGTCGACGGTCAAATCACGAGGGGTATGCGCGCCGGTGCTGACGATTTTGCTTGTCGCCCGCCGAGTGTCGGCATCGCCTGAGCTGGCCGCAACGACATAGCGCCAACCATTTCTGCCATTTATTCCAGTGAGAAGGCCGGAAAACCGCGATTTTTAAGATTTGTCGAATTCCAGCCCACGTCTCAGCCCAGATATGAGAGCCGAAATTGGGCGACTTTGGGCGATTAATGACGGCTTGCGAACGCGTCATCGAGGCCATATTTCTGCTCAGCCAATCCAAGCGGGGTTCCCATGCCACTCACAGGCCGCTTCGCACCGCCTTGGCCGTTCGACTCAATGGCTGAGCATGACGAATATTGGGGTGCACTGAGGGCAAAGGTTAAGGCGTTCCAAGATGACGTTCGCGCGGGTCGGGCACCTCGTCAGCCCGGCCCAGGCGTCTATCTCATTGACCCGCCGTCCTTGCTTGCGTCGACAGCGCGGTGGCGGTCATATACCGAGGACCTTCGGCAATCCCTGCGTGCCGACCGTGACAGCGCACAGCTTAAGCGCCACTTCTTACGTGCGTTGGAAGAGATCGCCGCAAGGCAGTTCCAGACCTGGCGAACGACCCCACCCAACTCGGACGACTTCCCCAACCTTGTAGTCTGGACCTACCGCGAGTAGCCCGTCGGACGAGACGCGCGTTTGATGGTCCGTGCGCGCCTTTTTTGAGATCGCGCCCGTTGGCGGATTTTGAATCGAGGCCATGGCGGCACACCCCCAATAAGGGTAATCCAATGCACGAGGTAATGCGGTTTATCACGTCCCCACGGTTCGGATGGGTTAGTCGCCCACGATTGAGGGCAGAATATACTGATTAAGCAGCACTGATTCCGGGAATTGCACGAAGCTCATGCCGTGTATGAGCCACGCGCTAACGAAAACGACGAGATCCTTCTCGGGAACCA
The DNA here is from genome assembly GCA_035625915.1 of Alphaproteobacteria bacterium. Classification (NCBI taxonomy): domain Bacteria; kingdom Pseudomonadati; phylum Pseudomonadota; class Alphaproteobacteria; species Alphaproteobacteria bacterium. The sequence goes on from DASPOR010000039.1 coordinate 15,893, forward strand.
CGATCAGGCGTTGGCCAGCCCAACCGAACGCACCGACCCAACTGATTTCGTGCCCATTGATCAAGGATCGGCCGAGCCACCACTGATAGCCGTAGAGATAGCTGTCGGGCCCGTTGTTATGCGGCGTGATCGATTGAACGATCCACGTTTCTGGGACGAGCTGGCGATTTCCCCAAGCGCCGTGGTTAAGCACGAGCTGGCCGATTTTCGCGGTGTCCCGAGGCCGCAGCAAGAGCCCGTTATTGGCCTTCGGATTCCCGTTGGGCCAGCGTCGCCAGTCGACGTCCTCGATACCGAGGGGGTCGAGGAGTTCCTCTTTCACGAGTATGTCGAGCGGCCGCCCGGCCGCCCGATGCAGGATTTCGCCGAGCAGTTCGGTGTCGCCGCTATTGTAATTAAAGCTGCGGCCAGGCGGCAGCAGGACGTCGCGTCCGAGAACATAGCGATAGGGGTCGGCGGCTTTCGCGATTTCGTCGTCGCTGTCGAAGGGCGGAAACCACTCGTGCCAGTCGAGCCCGTCGGACATCGTGAGCAAATGGCGCACTTGGATTCGGCTTTTGGCGGGAGTGATGAGATCCCCATCCTCGGGAAAGTACGAGGCGACCGGCACGTTGAGATCCTTGACCCAGCCGCGCGCAAGCGCAATGCCGAAGGCGAGCGAAACGACACTCTTGGTGGCGGAGAACAGGGGCTGCCTGGTGTTGGCATCGAAGCTCTCGCTGGCGAGTGGCTCGCCAGCACGCTGATCCTGTACGGAAAAGTAGCGCTCGTAGACCAGCACGCCGTGCCGGGCGATGATGATGGCGTTCACCTTGCTCTGCGCTGCGCGACGGCCCATGGGGCAGATCACGGCCGGGTCGAACCCATATTCCTCAGGGGTTCCAACCGACCACCCGTCCTGCCGGTCGGTCGGTCGGTCGCAGTCCGGCCTGGCATCCGTTTGGAGTCCGTCCGCAGCGACGGCTGTTGGCACACCGAGCGCGAGAACAAATGTGATCGCAAGCGCTCTGAACCATGTTTGGGCGGGGGAGTTCCGAGACATTGAGACCTGACGTTCCATCGGACCTTACTGTGGCACTTCTAGTAAAGATGACGACCCGCTCAACCTCATCGAGGCTTATCTCATCGCGACGGCGGTCGTAAAGCTGCGTCGTGCGCGTCGAGGCGTGATTTGCCATAGCCGTCGGACGAGACGGTGCGGCCAATGGTTCGGTGCGAGCCTTTCTGAAATCGCGCCGCTAATAGGGAACATTAAGGGCAAGGCCACCGGCACCCCCCGCGAGCGCTCGTGCCCCGGTACCACCCTATGCTCGACTTTTTTGAACGTGTGATCTGACTCTGTACTCCGGTCAGCCAACAGCGGCGTGTGCGGCCGCTCTTGGGTCCGCCAATATGACGACAGCGCTCCTCACATTGGCGCAGTCGAAAACCACCAGCCGTCTCCCGCCAACCAGCACGTGTCGTTTGGCTCTTCAGGGGGACGACGCAGCGACCGGACAGCCGTGAAGTAGGACACTCGCAACGCCGCTTTCAGTCGCTCCTCAGCCTCGGCGTTGCGGCCGCCAACACAGTCGATTATGCCGGTCCGGCCCGCAAACTGTGCGGCGTAACGCCGAGTCTCGCCGCGTTGACGAGTGATGAGTAGGAAGGCACCGACCCCCTCGGAGATGGTTAGTGGGACAAGGAGGCGGCCGTTCTCAGGCGCGAGAGCGTCGAGCCAGATTAGTGAAAGGTGCGAGACCCCTGCATTCACAACAATCGCGTCTGCGGGTCGGTCGGGACGATATGTGAAGCCGTTTGCGGTGACGATGGCGGTCTGCGGCCAATGCAATGCCAAGTTTTGGCGTGTTCGTTCCGCGAGATGAGGGTCGATTTCGACCCCTGTGACGTGGCCGGTCGGCCCGACGGTCTCGGCAAGGATGGCGGTGTAGTAGCCAGTACCGGTCCCGATATGGACGACATGCTCTCCAGGCGAGAGCCCAAGTTGGTCAAACAAGGAAGCCCATAGGCTGGGTTGACCGTTGTTGAGTCGCCGTTCTTCGTCGATAGCGACCAGAACGTCATGATAAAGATGCGCAGGGTCAGCGCTCTCTGTCGTCCAGTAGTCGGTCGTCCGTACCGGACTCAGAAGACGCCACGGTCCAGGCCCAGCAAAATGCTCGCGTTTCACCGTGGCGAAAGCCTTCACCACAGCGGGTGACTGTACCCGAGCGGTATACCTCAGTTCCTCAGCGAACCATCGCCGGGCCGCATCTACGTCGTCCTTCATCAAGTACCCCAGACAAACCGACGAGGACTGGGCTTATGATTGTCCCCGCGATCATTCTGCCGTTATGCGAAAACGACCTGCGCTTCGCCCAAGCCTTCGATCGAAACTTCGACGTTGTCGCCGCGCCTCGGCCATTGGCTGGCGACCAGACTCCCCGTCAAGATCACGTAGCCCTTCGCGAGCGTGCGGCCCTGGGCGGCGGCATGGTTCGCGAGCCAGGCAAGTGACGCAAGCGTATGTCCGCCCATTACGTCGCCTGCGCGGCCGCTTCCGACTTCCTTGCCTGCGATGCGCATGGTCCCGACCGACCGACTGAGATCGAGACCATGCCAGTCCGTCACGCGCGGCCCCAGCACGCATCCACGGTTCCACGTGTTGTCGGCAATGAGCAGAAGCGGATCGAGCGCGGTGAAGTCAGCGGCACGGTCGTCTGCGATCTCGATGGCTGCCATGCAGGCTCCAACTGCCTCGCGTACACTGTCGGTCGTGTGGGGAGCTCCAGCTGGCCCAAGCTCTGATGCAAGCTCGATGGCGACTTCGCACTCAACAACGGGTCGCACGAACTTCGAGCACGGCAGTTTGGCGCGCAGGCGATGGATGGTCTCGGACATGATGCCGCCCGCCAATGGTTTGTCGACTCCTACAAGCCTCTGCATTACTGGTGTGGTCAGCGCAATTTTTGCGCCCGCAAGTCGGCCTTGATTGGCGCGCAGTAGGTCTAAAAGAGCGACCTGTGCCACGTACGCTTCTTCTGCGTCGTTTAGACGAAGCTCTGGTGGCGGTAATTCGTAAGGTCGGCGCTCCTGTCGTTGACAGAGCAGCCATCGTGCGAGCTCGCGGGCTTTATGCTTCTCGGTCACACGCTCCTCTTCACGCCAAAGTATACCCCGATGGCACCGCGACGGCCGAGCTTGCAGCGCAAGTTCGTTGGAACCGAGCGTCCAAGCATCGACTAACCGCTAAATGGGTCTTCCAGGTCTTGGCGTGAGTTACGACCGACCCCCGGCACCCCCCGCTGTCGCTCGTGCGCGGGTACCACCCTATATTCGAAAGATTTGAGCGCGCGGGAGGGCCTACCCCCATCGTTCGCTGTTGGCGGCAACTCAGAGCAAACCAAGGAACAGGGTAACGAGACACCACCTGTGAGCCGTCGGGATGCCTGCCAACACCCGGTGCCGAGCATAACAGACCACTGGTGCGCGCCCAGCCTTTCGTAGTCACCCTCGTCGCGAGCGAATGAGCGGCCGTCTTACTTCGCGGCAGCCCCCGTGCGACTTTTTCCGATTGTCCGAGGCGGCATGCTCCAACCACAGATTCTCCAACTTCCTGCAGGTCATAGTATCGCACGTGACACTAGATTCAGCGTACGACCCCCTCTCCTTCGAGGGACCCTTAAAAGTCCGCTCTCGCGTTTCCATCTTTTCGGGCAGCGCGAATATTCAATATGTCGATTTGTCCCGCGGGGGACACACATCAGCCTCCAGAATCGACGGAAGACACCGACCTCGATTGCTGGGATGCTCGGCGACGTGGCAGAGGTGACCTGCGGTCCGGGCGACTGAGGTCGCCGCGTCGCGCCTTCGAGCCGTACCGTCAGGTACTGCAGAAACCATTTCTGCCATCTTCCGTAATAACAATATCTTGGTGTTATAATTTTTGATTTGACAGCGGATCGTGAGTATTCCTAGATCGTGCTTGCGCCGATTTGAGCGACAGCTTGCGGGCGCATAAAAAGTGCGGCTAAAGCGTTGGGCAACCCGCCCATTGCGCTGCTGCGGCGGGTCGATTTTCACAGCCCGCCTTGCGAGAATATCGGCATGGGCGCCCCGGTCGCGGCCGGGGCCTGGGAAGGAGGGTTGTGGCATGACGAAGCTTCGATTGGGGTGGAAGATTGTCGCGGCACTGGGGCTGAGCGCGGCAGTATGGGCATTTGGGGCCGAGCGCCCGCTGTTGGCCGCAGAGGCTCCAAGCGAAATTCGCCTCGATTACGCCTATTACAATCCGGTAAGCCTGCTCATCAAGGAGAAGGCCTGGGTCGAGGACGAATTCAAGGCCGACGGCATCGCCGTGCGCTGGGTGCTGAGCCTCGGCAGCAACAAAGCACTTGAGTTCCTCAATGCCGGCAGTCTCGATTTCGGCTCCACGGCGGGGGCTGCTGCACTTCTTGGCCGAATCAATGGCAACCCGATCAAGTCGATTTACGTCTATTCGAAGCCGGAGTGGACCGCTCTAGTCACGACGAAAGAGTCGACAATCGACAGCGTCGCCGACCTCAAGGGCAAACGCATCGCCGTCACCCGCGGGACCGATCCACATATTTTCCTTGTGCGGGCCCTGCAAGGGGCGGGACTGACCGAGAAGGACGTAACACTCGTCCTTCTACAGCATCACGACGGTCGCGCTGCCCTAGACAAGGGCGACGTCGATGCGTGGGCCGGCCTGGACCCGATGATGGCGCAGGCGGAAATCGAGAATGCCGACCGGATTTTCTTTCGCGACCCCGATCTCAACACCTATGGCGTGCTGAACGTTCGGGAGGCATTCGCGACGAGGAATCCACTCCTCGTCGGCCGCGTTCTCGCGGTCTACGAGCGTGGCCGGCGCTACGCTCTCGAGCATCCCGATGAGCTCAAGGCGGTCATCGCGAAGGCAGCACGCCTGAGCGACGCGGTCGCAGCGCGCCAGCTCGAGCGCACGGACCTGCGCGACGCAGCCATCGGAGAGAAACAGCGCCGCACGATCGAGGCGGCGGGTCTGGCGCTCCAGCAGGCCGGTGTCATCGCTTCGGACGTGGATGTGCCCGCGACCGTGACGAGCCTGATCGATCCGCAGTACACGGCGAAACTCGCACTTCACTGATGCAGGGAGTGTCGCGATGATCCCGACGACTCCGCTTCTCGATCCAATCGTCTTTCCCGATCCGCGCCATGGAAGCGGGGCTCACGATTTTTTCGAGCGGTCAATCACGACGACAAGGGACCGCAGCTTCGTGCTCGGGCTCATCGTGCCCGTTGGACTTGCACTTGGCTGGGAAATCGCCGTCGGATTGGGCTGGGCGGAAGGGCGGCTTTTGCCTCCGCCGTCGCGGATTCTGCGCACGTTCGCCGATTTGACGCTGACGGGGGAACTTGCCGGTCATGTGGTCGCGACACTTGGCCGGGTTGGCCTTGGCTTTCTCTTGGGCGTCCTGGCGGGCACTGCGATTGGCGCCCTGACCGGCACGTCCTCCCTTGCGCGGCGGCTATTGGATCCGACGTTTCAGGGCTTGCGCAGCATCCCTTCGATTGCCTGGGTTCCGCTCTTCATCCTGTGGTTCGGTATTTTCGAATTGTCGAAGGTCCTGCTCATCGCCGTCGGCGTATTCTTTCCGATCTATTTGGCATTGTCCGGTGCCATCCTCAATCTCGATCGAAAGCTGGTCGAGGTCGGGCGCGTCTTCCGTCTTTCGCGCCTTGCAATGGTGTGGCGGGTCTTCCTTCCGGCAACACTGCCAAGCTACTTCATTGCATTGCGAACTGGTCTTGGCCTCGGCTGGATGTTCGTCGTCGCCGCCGAGTTCATGGGAGCGAGCGAGGGTCTCGGCTTCCTTTTGACCGACGGTCAAATGACGGGAAACCCGAAGGTGATCCTTGCGAGCATCGTCGCATTTGCATTCCTCGGCAAGCTCACCGACTGGGGCCTCGCGAGACTCGCCGAACGGGTCTTGCGCTGGCAAGACGCCTTCAAACCCTCGGCCTGATACGCTCGCGAAGGGAAATTGGAATATGTTGAACATCCTCCGTCTCGCCAAGCGCTACCCGAATGGTCATCTCGCTCTTTCGGGATTCGACCTCGATGTCGCCGCGGGCGAGATCGTCGCTGTCGTCGGCGGGAGTGGGTGCGGAAAATCGACCCTTCTGCGCCTGATCGCCGGGCTCGATCGAGCGAGTGGTGGAAACGTATCGCTCAACGGCAAAAGCGTCATTGCACCCCATCCGGAAATCGGCCTCGTCTTCCAGGAGCCGCGGCTCATGCCGTGGCTCACAATTCGAGAGAATGTCGGCTTCGGTCTGCGCGACCTGCGGAAGGAGGCGAAGCATGCGCGCGTTGTCGAAGCGCTTTCACGGGTCGGCCTCGCCGATGTTGGCGATCACTGGCCCCGTGAACTCTCGGGCGGCATGGCCCAGCGGGTCAGTTTGGTGCGCGCACTCGTAGCACGGCCCTCGGTCCTGCTTCTCGACGAACCGTTCAGCGCGCTTGATGCCTTGACCCGATACGACCTGCAGGAGCATCTTGTGGAATTGTGGAGTTTTGACCGGCCGACTCTGGTGCTGGTCACCCACGACATCGAAGAAGCACTTTTTCTCGCCGATCGCGTCGTCGTGATGCGCGGCCAACCGGGGCGCATCCATTCGATTTCGGCACCCCATCTGCCGCGCCCGCGAAATCGCGGCGACCAGCAATTCCAATCCTGGAAACAGAGTCTCTTTGCCGAGCTTCATGACTCGGTTCGTGCCGCCCCGGTTGATCGCACCGGAGAGATCGATGAAAATGCCGGGATCGTGCATTTCAAAAAGGCGGTGTGAGCATGGCCAAGGTTTCGACACTGACGGCGGAGGAGCTGAAGGCGCTGCAAGCGCCGATCAAGGAAAAATATCGTGAGACGCCGGCGACGGCAGTCGTGACGTTGCGCGCGAAGGGAACGCTCGACGAACTCGGTGTCGCGTGCCGGGTCGAGACCGGGCGCGCCATCGTGGAAGCCGGACTTCATCCCGCGACGGGTGGGAGCGGACTTCAGGCGTGCTCGGGCGACATGCTGCTCGAGGCCCTTGTCGCGTGCGCGGGCGTCACCCTCAAGGCGGTCGCGACCGCACTCGACTTCAAACTCGGCGCCGGAACCGTATCGGCCGAGGGGGAGCTCGACTTCCGCGGCACGCTGGGTGTTGCCAAGGAAGCGCCCGTAGGCTTTCGCAATATCCGCTTGCGCTTCGAGCTCGATTCCGACGAACCGCGGGAGCGGATCGATCTTCTCACCAAGCTCACGGAACGGTATTGCGTGGTGTTCCAGACGCTCCGCAGCTCGCCACCCCTCGCCCTCGAGGTCAAGGCGCATGCCGGCTGAGTGGCCGTTTTACCGCGCGCACCTGTTGCTGCGGCGGCCGCCACGCTGGCTCACGGCAGTAACTTCGTCCGCAGCGTGAGCAGTATCCCGGCAAATATCAGCGCAGCACTCGCGGCGATATGTAGTGTTACGCGATCGCCGAAGAAAACGACGGAGTAGAAAAAGGCCAATACGGGAACGAGCATGGTGAATTGCCCTGCCGTCGAGGCGGGCATGTCAGTAAGCACCTTGGCCCAGCACCAATAGGAAACCGCAGTGCCGAGGAGTGCGGTGAACGCCCACGCAATGAAAAGCGTGCCCGTGAAATGAACGGGAAGGTGGCCTTCGAACACGAACGACACTGGCAAAAGGGGTACCCCACCCAACAGAATTTGCCAGAACGTCTGAGTCCAAAATCCCGTGCGCCAGCGCCGACGCCGATAAAGCACTGCCCCGGCAGCCCAGCAGAATGCACCGACCAGTATGGCGCCATTACCAATGAGCACGCCACGGTCGCGCCAATCGACGATGGCCGGATCGAAAAATCCGGCAAGCCCGAGCAGCCCGACCAACCCGCCGACGATCTTCATCGGGTGCGGCCGCTCGTGAAGGAGCCAGACGCTGAGCGGAATGGCCCAGAGCGGCATCGTGAAGGTCAATACCGCAGCGCGTCCGGGCTGCATGAATTGAAGCCCGATCATATTGGCGCCAAGGAGTGCGCCGATCTGGAGAAAGCCGCTCCAGGCAAGCATGACGCGTTCGCCCCGTTCGGGTAGGAGCGGGAGCCGCCATGCAAGGAGCAAGATGGCGAGGATCGCAGCACTGCCGAGAAGGCGCGCAACGGTGAAGGCAATCGGCGGCGCCTCCGCGACCGCAAGCTTCAACATCGGCCAGTTGCTACCCCAAAGGAGGATCGTGAAGCCGAGATAAAGAAAGGTCAGCGCGTGCGCGCGACGGGACCGCGATTTCGCCCGCGACTCATCCGATCGATTGTCCACAACGCTTTCCGGCAATTGCCTCTCCGCAAGTCATCCCGATCGACGCCACGAATCGCAACACCCTAACCGACGCGGATCGAAACTGCGAATAGGTCGCTTCACCTGAAATCCGGCCACCGCCGCGCAAGGATTAGGCAATCCTATTTGAACGCCGAGCCCACCTCGGACTGATTTCAACCGACCTCTTTAAGCCGCTGCAAGTCCACACGAGGTGCGGGAACTTCCGCAAGTTCTAAAATACCTTTGGAGCCATGGGGGAACCGCTGGAATGGGTGCGTCAGGCTGCATTTTGGGCGGGCACGGATTGTCGGCGGTTGCACCCATTTGCCAGCCGGGTTAAGGTTTCGTGATAAGAACAGGGTAGCGCCCTCGATCCATCAGCATGCGTCGGGATGCGGCCTTGAGAACAACAGCATAACTGAACAGGGGGAATACCCATGGCAGTTTCGACATCTGCACAAGGCGGTTTTGCGAAGGGGACCAATCTGCCTTTCATCATTGGCGCTTCGTCGGTCGGCACGCTGATCGAGTGGTACGACTTCTATCTTTACGGCGTGCTCGCGGTGTTCTTTAGCAAGCACTTCTTTTCGCCGAGCTTGGACCCGACCGTCGCCCTTATCGCAAGCCTTTTCGTGTTTTGGACTGGGTTCCTGGTGCGTCCCTTCGGGGCGATCGTATTCGGTCACCTCGGCGATTTGATTGGACGCAAGTTTACATTCATGCTGACCTTGCTGCTGATGGGTACGTCGACATTCGTCGTTGGCCTGCTCCCGGGTTACGACGCGATTGGCGTCTTCGCACCGATTTTGCTCGTGACAATGCGTGTGTTGCAGGGCTTGGCCCTCGGCGGGGAATATGGCGGTGCGGCAACCTACATAGCCGAGCATTCACCCGATTCGAGGCGCGGCTTTTACACCTCGTGGATCCAGACGACAGCCACGATGGGTATCGTCCTGGCACTCCTCGTGATTCTTATTTGCAGGCTGCAGCTTGGCGATCAGGCTTTTACCGATTGGGGATGGCGCGTGCCCTTCCTCATTTCGGCGGTCCTCGTCGTCTTGTCGATCTACATTCGCATGAAACTCGAGGAGTCGCCGCTCTATGCGATGCTAAAGGAGCAGGGGAAGGCGTCCTCCAACCCGGCACTGGAGAGCTTTGGCAGCGGCCGAAATTGGGGTTTGATATTGCTAGCACTGTTCGGGGCCACCGCACCGGAAGGTGTCGTGTGGTACACGAGCCAATTCTACGCGCTATTCTACATGACGACCGTGCTCAAGATTAATTATGTGACGGTCTACGTCATCATGATGATAGCGCTTACCGCCGGCGCGCCCTTTTTCATCTACTTTGGCTCTCTTTCGGACCGAATCGGCCGCCGCAACATCATGACGCTCGGCTTCGCGCTTGCCGTGGCCACGTATTGGCCGGTATTCACGTGGTTGGGGACGTTCAAGGACAATCCGGTTGTGCTGACGATTCTCGTCTTCTACATGGTGATCTTGGTCACAATGGTGTACGGCCCGATTGCCGCGTTCCTGGTCGAGCTGTTTCCGGCGCGCATTCGCTATACGTCGATGTCGTTGCCTTACCATATCGGCAATGGGGTATTCGGTGGACTTGTTCCGGCGGCCGGCGCCTCGATCGCTGCGCTGACCGGGATTGCCCTCGGGGGGCTGTTCTATCCGATGGGCATCGCGGCACTTGGTGTCGTCGTGAGCCTTGTGGGTATCCGAGAGCCCACGCACCATGTGAAAATCTGGGATGAGGTGGGCGGCGCACCGCCGCTCGTTCCGGATCAATTATAACGACCGACGCCTGCGGCTGGCGAGACGGGGCGCCAAGCGGCCTCGTCTCGCCGCGACGCATCGACCGCTGGCGGACACGCAATCGCACTCTACGCGGCAGGGTCGGGCGCCGTGCCTCGACGGTGCTGAAGGCAGCACCACGGTAGCAACGCGGCGACGATCGTTTCTGGCGGGGCCCCATGGCCCAGCCGCGCGGGCATTTCGCTCCGCATGCAAACGTGCGGAAACGAGCCAACGCGGTTGCTCCGGCGACGTGGGGTAGGCTACAAAGTGTCCCGATTTCACCGATACCCCTTTCTTCGCCACCTCGAGGGAGCCTATGGCCGCCTACCAGTACATCTACGTCATGAATGGCTTGTCGAAGACCTTCGCGGGGGGCCGGCAGGTCCTCAAGGACATTCGACTCTCGTTCTTTCCGGGCGCGAAGATCGGCGTCCTGGGTCCGAACGGCTCCGGCAAGTCGACACTCTTGCGTATCATGGCAGGGGTCGAATCCGATTTCACCGGCGAAGCCTGGGCGGCCGAGGGTGCGAAGGTCGGCTTTTTGCCGCAGGAGCCGCAACTCGACCCGAAAAAGGACGTGATCGGCAACGTGCTCGAAGGGGTCGGCGAGAAAAAGGCGCTGCTTGATCGCTTCGAGGCCGTCAGTGCACGCTTCGCCGAGCCGCTCGATGACGACGAGATGAACGCCTTGATCGCCGAGCAGGCCGATCTGCAAGCCAAGATCGATGCGATCAACGGATGGGAACTCGAGCGCCAAGTGGAAATCGCGATGGACGCCCTGCGTTGCCCGCCGGGTGACGCGGACGTGAGCACGCTTTCGGGCGGCGAGCGCCGCCGGGTCGCCCTTTGCCGGCTGCTCCTCTCACATCCGGACCTTCTGCTCCTGGACGAGCCGACCAACCACCTCGATGCCGAGTCGGTCGCCTGGCTCGAGCGATTTCTTCACGACTATGACGGCACCGTTGTGGCGGTAACGCACGATCGCTATTTTCTCGACAATATCGCCGGCTGGATTCTCGAGCTGGATCGAGGCCGGGGCATCCCCTTCGAGGGCAACTATTCGTCTTGGCTGGAGCAGAAGCAGAAGCGCCTTCAGCAGGAAGAGCGGCAGGAGGAAGGGCGCCAGCGGGAGCTGGCGCGCGAGCTCGAATGGATTCGCGCAACACCGCGCGCGCGTCAGGCCAAGAGCAAGGCGCGCGTGACGGCATACGAGGCGTTGTTGGCGGAAAGCCGGGACCGCAATCCCGACCAGGCGCAAATTGTGATCCCGGCCGGACCTCGGCTTGGCAATCTCGTGATAACGGCGGAGCATCTGCGCAAGGCCTACGGCGACCGGCTCCTGATCGACGATCTCAGTTTTCGCGTACCCCCCGGCGCAATTGTCGGCCTGATCGGCCCGAATGGCGCGGGCAAGACCACGCTTTTCCGGATGATCGTCGGCGCCGAGAACCCCGACGGTGGGGCACTTCAGCGCGGCGATACCGTCAAGTTCGGCTATGTCGATCAGTCGCGCGAATCCCTCCGCGCCGAGAAGACCGTCTGGGAAGAGATCTCCGACGGGCTCGATCAGATCGAGCTTGGAAGGCACCGTGTCGCGAGCCGCGCCTATGTGGCCGCGTTCAACTTCAAAGGTACCGATCAGCAGAAAAAGGTCGGCCAGCTTTCCGGCGGGGAACGCAACCGCGTCCATCTCGCCAAGATGTTGAAGGCCGGGGTCAACGTGTTGCTGCTTGACGAGCCGTCGAACGATCTCGACGTCGACACGCTTCGTGCCCTCGAGGACGCACTCCTCGCCTTCGCAGGGTGTGCGCTCGTCATCAGCCACGACCGTTGGTTTCTCGATCGCATCGCGACGCACATCCTGGCCTTTGAGGGTGACAGCCAAGTTGTCTGGTTCGAGGGCAACTACACCGATTACGAGGCCGACCGTAAGCGTCGGCTCGGGCAGGAGGCCGACCAGCCCCACCGCATTAAGTATAAGCCGTTGGTGCGGGCATGAGAGCGGTCGAGGGCCTCGTCACGTTCTAGTGTGGCGAATCCGAAATTCGACTTATCTGGGTGCGGGACCGTGAGCGAATTTCGGATTCAAAGCCACACGAGGAATATATTGTATCGAGTATGGTATTCGGATTTGAAGCTCCTAAACGCGGATGCCACCAAAATGACAGGAACTTCAAATCCACCACGCTAGCTCTTGCTTTTGAGCTGGTCGATTTTCTGATGAAGCAAGGCCGTCAACGCGGGCACGCTCCCGTTGTTGCGCTGGAGCACTGCCGCGAACTCCGAACGTTGCGTGACGACGAGGCTTACGCCCTCGACGACGACATCGACGATCTTGAAGCCGTCGGGGGTGCCGCGAACGCGCCACTGAACTTCGGTCGGCTCGTCGCCGGGCAAGCCTATGTTGGTGAACACCCAGGCGCCCTTCTCGCCGTCAGGGGTCGATGCGGTCACGATAAAATCTTCGCCCGCATAGGTATTGAACCGCGCGGCATAGGTTTCCACGACGTAGTCCTTGAATGTGTCGATATATTTGTTCCGCTCGTCTTCGTGTAAGTTTCGCGCATAGGTACCGAGCACGAAAAGACCGATGGCGCGGACATCGAATCCCTCGAGGAAAATTCGCGCCAGCTCTCGAACGCGGTCATCCTTGCCGAGCGATTTGTTTTTGAGGATGGCGATGACTTCGTCGGCGAGACTTTTGATGAAATTCGCCGCTTGCTCGGGAACATCGTTGGCGCGCGCCAGGCGCGGCGGACCAAAGCTGGCGGCCAACGCAACGATCGTTCGGGACAGGAATGCTCTGCGGGACCACATGTCGGCGCGGCTATTGGGGTATTTGAGAAACCGCATCGTCCGAATTCGCCGGTTTCGTCGAATCGCTCGGCGTATCGTTCATCTCGTCGATCTCGATCGACGGTGCTACGATATTGCTGCCCGAGGCCCCCTTGGTGATCTGATCCTGGCGGCGTTGGCGATAAAGGCTTCGCAACGTGGCGTAATAGTCGACTGACGTGCGCCGAATTTCGTCGAGCGGGGCGATCAGCGGTTCGCGCTTGTCGATGCCTTCGTATGCGGCGCGCGCAACGGACTGGCCGAAGGTCGCATAGTATCCGACAGGATCCGCGAAGTTGTCGACCACGAGCCCCGTCGCATCGCGGGGATTCGAGGGACCGAACAGCGGAAGCATCAGGTAGGGCCCTTCATCCACACCCCATTTCCCGAGTGTTACACCGAAATCGGTGTCGTGGGCCTTAACCCCGCCGCGGTCCGCCGCCACGTCGAAAAAGCCGGCAAGGCCCACCGTGAGGTTGATCAGCAAACGAAGAACTGTGTCCGCGGCGCCGTCGACATCGCCCTGCAGCATCTGGTTCATGAAGACGTCCGGCGAGCGCACGGTCTGGATCATATTGTGCATGCCCTTGCGAAATTCCGCAGGTGTCTCGCCGTAGACCTGCGCCACCGGTTTTACGATGTTGTCGTCGAGGGCCAAATTAAAATCGAATATGTCGCGGTTCATCGGCTCGAGGGGATCATTGGCCTCGTTGAAGGAGGCGAGTGCGGCAGGATCGGTCGGGGGAGTTGCGCAGCCCCCGACGAGCGCCGAGGCCAGCAGAACCGATCCGAGCGAAAGGCCGAGCCGAGGTAGCCTGCGGTCCTGTTTGTTATTCGTGCTTGCGGGCATCCCGTCCCTTTCCGTCTCGGCGTAGGCACTCAATCGCCACGCTGACTGCGGCGCGATTGCCGAGCCAACCTGCCAGCGTTGCATTGCGAACCCTTAAGACCCCCTTCGTGCGACCGGGCGCTCTTGCGAAAGCGCCTCTTGCCGATCAAGACAAGCTCAACTGCGGCTCGCCTCCCAAGCCACCATGCAGCCGACGTCCCAAACCCCGGTAACGTCGTCTTGCATGATCAATTCACCTAACACAGGAATAGTTAAAAGACCAGTAGCGAGGGAAAACGCGGAGCGATTCGTGCGTCTCGAGCTGGCGACCGCAATTCGCTCGAGTCTCCATTAAGCGGAGAAGATTGCGCGCGAAAGCAGTCGCGAGTGCCCTTTGGCCGAGTTCTTCAAGCGTCGAGGATCGACCGACGGAAGTTCCGGATTGCCTTCGGAGGGTGAGCCCGACGATGATGCGTTTATGGGGTGCGAGGCGTCCCACGGACCCTATAGGCAAGTGTGAGATTTAAGCGGGGCGGCCGAGGGATGAGCCCCAGACAGGGGAGAAAATAGGATGGGACCTATCCCGATGCACTCCCTTGTATTCTGACGATTTTTCTTGTATTCATAAAGATATGTTTATATTGATATGATTGTATTGCCTTGGAGTTTGGCTATGGCCTTGGCCGGCATGCAACATTCGCCTTCAGCCGCGGCATCCGAACCGGGAATGGAGCGGTTGCTTGCAGGGTTGCGCGCGGCGGCGGAGCCGACCCGGTTGCGCCTCCTGACACTCTGCGCCCACGGCGAACTTACAGTCAGCGAACTCACGCAGATCCTCGGCCAAAGTCAGCCGCGCGTCTCTCGCCATTTGAAGCTTCTTTGCGAGGCAGGCCTCCTTGAGCGATTCCGCGAAGGAACCCATGCCTTCTTCACCTTGGCAAAGGAGGGGGAAGGGGCGCGTCTGGCAGAACTTCTAGTCGATCTGGTTCCGGATGAGGACGTGACCCCGGCGCTCGACCTCGAACGGCTGCAGACGATAAAGGCAGCGCGTGCCGAGGTGGCGGCCAAGTACTTCCGCGAAAATGCCGGGCAGTGGGATCGGATGCGCTCGCTCTATATCGATGAGGCCCTCGTTGAGCGCGCCCTCCTCGATTCTCTGCAAACTGAGGACATTCACGATTTCGTCGATGTGGGTACGGGTACGGGACGGATCCTGGAGCTTATTGCGCCCCGCGTCGGTCGGGCCGTCGGGGTCGATTTGAGCCGCGAGATGCTCTCGGTCGCGCGCGCGCACATCGAGAAATCCGGCTTGCGCAACGTGAGCGTGCGACACGGCGACATGTATCAACTGCCCTGGGCGGCGGGCTCATTCGATGGGGCAACGATCCATCAGGTGCTGCATTTCGCCGACGATCCGGCGGGTGCGATCGCGGAAGTCGCGCGCGTCCTGCGCCCGGGCGGTGTTCTTTTGATCGTCGATTTCGCGCCGCACGACCTCGAATTCCTCCGTACCGAACACGCCCACCGTCGGCTCGGCTTTCGCGATGCGGAGGTGAGGCAATGGCTGATGGCGGCTGGGTTGGCGCCGGAAGAAGTGCGAGAGTTGCCAGGCGATCCGCTTACCGTTGCGATTTGGCGCGCACGTCGCGGCAATGGGGGAAATGGGCGCGCCGGTGCCGCGCGTAGCGTGCGCTGATGGCGTCCTTCTCATCTCGACAACGATTGGAGCGCTTGCCGTTCTCCGGGCCGCTCGCGCACGGGGCAATCAAGGTGTCTTTCGAGTTCTTCCCGCCCAAGACCGAGGCAATGGAGCACCAGCTTTGGAATGCAATTGAGCGGCTTAAGCCCCTCGACCCCTTGTTCGTCTCCGTCACCTACGGTGCGGGTGGGTCGACGCGCGAACGCACCCACGCGACGGTGCGCCGTATTCGCGGGGAAACCCGGCTCGAGCCGGCAGCACACCTTACCTGCGTCGGCGCCACCCGCGAAGAGGTGGACGCTGTCGCCCGCGATTATTGGGGAGCCGGCATTCGCCATATCGTAGCTCTCAGAGGCGATCCGCCCGCACCTGCCGCGCGCTACGAACCCTATCCGGGCGGCTACGCCTACGCGGCAGACCTCGTGAGTGGGCTGAGGCGCGTCGGCGACTTCGAGATTTCAGTTGCCGCCTACCCCGAAATACATCCCGAAGCGAAAAACGCAGCCGCCGATCTCGACAATCTAAAACGCAAGATCGACGCGGGTGCTACGCGCGCAATCACGCAGTTTTTCTTCGACGTTGGCGTCTATCTGCGTTTCGTCGATAAATGTCGCGCCGCGGGGGTTACCGTGCCGATCGTCCCGGGCATCCTTCCGGTCACGAATTATACGCGTGTCGTGCAGTTCGCGCAGAGCTGTGGCGCTTCGATACCCCGCTGGCTGGCCGGCCTCTTCGAGGGCCTCGACGATGACCCGTCGACGCGGCAACTCGTTGCCGCGACCGCGGCGGCCGAGCAATGCCGGGAGCTTTACGCGGAAGGCATTGACGAATTCCATTTCTACACCCTTAACCGCGCAGATCTGTCCTACGCAATCTGCCACATTCTTGGCCTTCGACCCGTGCCGGACGCCGCGGCCGAGAACTTGCGAGCGAAAGCATGAGCCGTCTTCTCGATATTCTTTGCGAATGCGTTGTGCTTGCGGACGGTGCCATGGGAACGCAGGTTCAGGCCCGCAACCTGGATACGGACAAGGATTTTCTCGGCCACGAAAACTGCACCGAGATCCTCAATCGAAGTCGTCCTGACCTCGTCCGCAGCATCCACGTGGCCTATCTCGAGGCTGGATCCGATGCGGTCGAGACCAACAGCTTCGGCGGCTCCCCGGTGACCCTGGCGGAATTCGGCCTGGAGGCGGAAGCGTTTGATCTCAACAAGCGCGCGGCTGAAATCGCCCATGAGGCTATCGACGAGTTCAAGGGCGATGGCCGAGAACGCTTCGTCCTGGGCTCGATCGGTCCGGGCACCAAGCTGCCTTCGCTCGGCCAGATCGAATATCAACGGCTCGAAGACGCCCTGGCGATCCAATCGGCTGGACTCTTGGCCGGCGGGGTCGACGCAATTTTGATAGAAACCTGCCAGGACCTCCTCCAGCTCAAGGCCGCCGTCAATGGCGCCAAACGCGCGTGCGCCAAGTCGAACGCCACCTTGCCGATCATGACCAACGTCACGGTCGAGACCACGGGCACGTTGCTCGTCGGTGCCGACATCGCCGCCGCGGCGACGGTTGTACACGCGCTCGGCGTCACGGTCATGGGTGTGAATTGCGCGACAGGCCCGCAGGAGATGGCGGAGCATATACGTTGGCTTTCCCAGAACTGGCCAGGGCTTCTCCTCTGCTTGCCGAACGCGGGCTTGCCCGAGCTCGTCGACGGGCACACGCACTATCCTCTCAATCCCGACGAAATGGCGAAGTGGCTCGAGCGTTTTGTCGAGGAGGATGGGCTCAATCTGATCGGTGGCTGTTGCGGCAGCCATGAGCCGCATATCGCGGCACTCGACGCCATGCTGAAAAAGCGGGCGGGGGGCAAGCTGAGGCCGACGCCCGCGCGGCGCAAATCGCTTTGGGTGCCAGGCCTCGCCTCGCTTTACTGCCAGGTCCCGCTGCGGCAGGAAAACGCCTACCTTTCAATCGGCGAACGCTGCAATGCGAATGGCAGCCGTCAGTTCCGCCGGCTTCAAGAAGCGCGCGATTGGGAGGGGTGCGTGGAGATGGGCCGCGAGCAGGTGGCCGAGGGTTCCCATGCGCTCGATATCTGCACGGCCTTCGTAGGCCGCAACGAGACTGAGGACATGACCGAAGTGGTAACGCGCATGCGCAGCGCCGTTACCGCACCGCTCGTCTTCGATTCGACCGAGCTTCCAGTGCTCGAAGCATCCCTGAAGCTTTACGGCGGCAAGGGTGTGCTCAATTCGATCAACTTCGAGAGCGGGGAGGAACCGGCCGTCAAACGCATGGAGCTCGCACGCCGCTTCGGTGCGGGCGTGATTGCCCTTACCATCGACGAGCGCGGGATGGCAAAGACCGTCGAATCGAAGATCGCCGTCGCCAAGCGCCTCCACGAATTTGCTTGCGGGCGCTTTGGCTTGCCGTCCGCCGATCTGATGATCGACCCGCTCACCTTCACGATTTGCACGGGCAATGAAGACGAC
Source organism: Alphaproteobacteria bacterium (assembly GCA_035625915.1). Classification (NCBI taxonomy): domain Bacteria; kingdom Pseudomonadati; phylum Pseudomonadota; class Alphaproteobacteria; species Alphaproteobacteria bacterium. Next base: position 33,902 of record DASPOR010000039.1, read on the forward strand.
CGCAAACTCGGCCTTTGGACGCTCGATGCCATCGAGGGTATTCGTGCGGCACTCCCGGACGTGCAGATCCTCCTCGGCCTCTCGAATATTTCCTTCGGTCTCAATCCGGCCGCGCGCCAGGTCTTGAATTCGGTCTTTCTCGACCACGCCTATAAGCGCGGACTCACCGCGGCGATCGTGCATTTCAGCAAGATCTTGCCGCTTCATAAAATCGGCGAAAAGGAGCTCGAGGCGGCGGAGAACCTGATTTTCGACCGCAACCCGGACGCATTGCAGAATTTCATGGCGCTCTTCGCCGATCGTCTTGAGGAACAAAGGGCCAAAAAGACGCGACCCGAAAAAGTCGAGGAGCGTCTGGCGCAGCGCATCGTCGACGGCGACCGACAAGGCCTCGAGGAGGACTTGACGCTTGCCATGAAGTCATACCCCGCGCTCGACATCATCAATCGCTTCTTGCTCGACGGAATGAAAGTGGTCGGCGAGCTGTTCGGCTCCGGCAAGATGCAGCTTCCATTCGTTCTCCGCTCGGCGGAGACGATGAAGGCGGCGGTCGCCTATCTCGAGCCTCACATGGAGCGGGTGGAAGGTCAGGAGCGGGGCATCATCGTGCTGGCGACCGTGAAGGGCGACGTGCACGACATCGGCAAGAACCTTGTCGACATCATCCTTACCAACAATGGCTACAAGGTCGTCAATCTCGGCATCAAGCAGCCGCTCCATAATATCCTCGAAGCGGCGAAGGAACACCGCGCACAGGCGCTCGGCATGTCGGGTCTTCTCGTCAAGTCGACCGTGGTGATGCGCGAAAACCTCGAGGAAATGACCAAGCTGGGCGTCGATCTGCCGGTCCTTTTGGGTGGTGCAGCACTCACCCGTCAATATGTCGAGGAGGACTGCGTGCGCGCCTACGCAAGCGGGCAGGTCGCTTATGCGCGCGACGCCTTCGACGGGCTACACCTCATGGATAAGGTCGTGACGGGTAAATTCGCCGCGTTCGCGGGCGAGATTGCGGCGAAGCGCCAGGCCAATACATCGGGAAAACCGGCCCGGCTGCGCGGTGTATCGCGGGAGGCGGCGGCACCACCTCAACGGCCGGTCGATTTCGAGGAGATCAGACTTCATCGCGCGGAACTTGCGAAGGGTGTCGACGTACCCATTCCGCCATTCTGGGGCCCGCGCGTGGTCGCGCGCGTCCCGGTCAAGTCGCTGGTGCCCTATCTCAACGAGCGGATGCTTTTCCAATTTCACTGGGGTTTCCGCAAGGAGGGACGCCGGCTCGACGAGTATATCGAATGGGCGCGCAAGGAGCTTCGTCCCGTGCTGAAACGCATGCTGGACATCTGTATCCAACAGGACATCCTCAAGCCCCAGGCGGCATACGGTTTCTGGCCATGTGCGGCGAACGGTAACGACGTCATCCTCTTCGATCCCGATAACGGGGCCAATGAAGTGGCGCGATTTTCCTTTCCGCGCCAAGCAAGGGAAGGCGGGCTCTGTATCGCCGATTTCTTTCGCGACGTGAACGATAGCGAACGGGACGTGATCGGCCTTCAGGTCGTCACCGTCGGCCAGCGCGCCTCGGACGTGGCCCGGCAGTGGTTCGCCGAAAATCGCTATCAAGACTATCTCTATCTTCACGGGTTCGGCGTGGAGATGGCGGAGGCGCTCGCCGAATATATCCATAAGCGGGTACGTGGCGAACTCGGATTCGCAGGGGACGATGCGCGCGAGCTCGGCAGTTTACTTCAGCAGGGCTATCGCGGGTCCCGCTATTCCTTCGGATATCCCGCCTGCCCAAGGCTCGAGGATCAGACGCAGCTTTTGAGTCTCTTGGGTGCGGAGCAAGTCGGCATTACCTTGAGCGACGAATTTCAACTCGAGCCCGAGCAGTCCACCTCGGCGATCATCGTCCATCATCCCCAGGCGAAATATTTCGCGGTGTGACGGCGGCGGCTTATGGCTCGCGCGTCGCTCGCATTCGCCCTCGAAACTAGGAGATTCGAATCCCCTGGTGGTCCTGGGCGGTATTCACCGTAATGGTTGCGGGAATGCCGCCCGTGAGGAGTGGTACGGGGACCGGTGCGGGCAGTGCTTTCACGACACGACGTTCGGCATAGGTGGGCATCGCACTCGCGAGGGAGGCAAGGACCCCAGCACAATAGGGGAGCGACTGCGCCATGAGCATGGCGGCCCAGGTGACCGCTTCCTGGTTGCGCCACCCGCTTCCGAGCGTGCCGTCGCCGATAAGGATCACCACGGCGCCGAGCCAAAGCAGCAGGCACAGCACGAACTCCTCCCATGCGACGACGATGCCGCGGACGACCGCGGATTTGTCTTCGCATTTCGGCGTTCTCAAGAAGGGGCGCTTCTTCGTGAAGAGGCCAGTAAGCACGGCCTTCGAAACCGCATGGGTCAAGGCCATGCCGGCGATCGCCGCGCCGATGCGTTCGCCGAGGCCGCAATCGACCTTCGCCTTGTACAGCCACAGCGTTTCGACGACTTTGAACCCGACCATCACGAGGGCGGGAACGACGAACACGGTCAAGGGGTATTCGAACCATCGCGGCCAGAGTGCAAGGAACAAGGTCCAGACAAGGGCAGCGAGCGTGAAAAGAAGTTGGAGCGCGTCGCCGAGCCACGGAAGCCACCCGGCCAGGAAGTGGAACTTCTGTGCGAGCGATAAATTCCTGTCAGCCGGTGCGAACCAGCGGATGTGCCGTTTCATGATCTGCATGGCGCCGTAAGCCCAGCGGAAGCGCTGCACGCGATAGGCGGCGAAGCTGTCCGGCGTCAGACCGCGTCCGAAGGATTCCTTTATATAAACGGTCTCGTAGCCCGCGTGCATCACACGCAAGCCGAGTTCGGCATCCTCGCAAATGCACCACTCCGCCCAGCCGCCGAGCTTTTCAAGAAGCGAGCGGCGCACGAGCGTCATCGTGCCGTGTTGAATGATCGCGTTCGATTCGTTCCTAAGCACCATCCCGAGATTGAAGAAGCCGGCATACTCCCAGTTGACCGCCTTCTTGAAGAGGCTCTCGCCGCCGTCGCGGTGGTCTTGCGGGCATTGGACAACGCCGACCTTCTCATCGGCGAAATAGGGGGCAGTGGCCTTGAGCCAATCCGCTCGCACGACATAATCGCTGTCGATCACGCCGATGATCTCGGCTTCGGGATCGCACGCACGCAGGCCAAGATTGAGAGCACCGGCCTTGAAGCCCTTAAGCCGGTCGACATGGATAAACTTCACCCGCTCGCCAAGGCTTGCGCAGTGCGCCTCGACCGGCCCCCACACTGCCGGGTCCCTGGTGTTGTTGTCGATTACCAGAATCTCGAGGTTGGGGTAATCGAGTTTGGCGAGACTGTTCACCGTCTCGATCACCATGCGTGGTGGCTCGTTGTAGATCGGAAGGTGAAGCGAGACTCTGGGCAGACGCCCAGCCGGCTCTGGGGCGAGCGGCTTGAATTCCCGGCGCCAACGCTTGGTCCAAAGCATCACGGCCATCTGCCCGCTCTCGGTCACGAGGAGTGCGAGAAGGCCGATCTGGCCGATCACCATGACGCTCCAGAGTGCCGTACTCGCCGGTGTCATGTACCGCTCGGCACCGGCAAGTATGGTCCAGACCAGAAGCGAGCCGGCCGCCTGGGCGAGGGTTGCGAAGAAAAGTCGGCCGCCGAAGCGAAGTTCCGACCAGCGATAGAGGAAGAACAATATGGCGGGGAACGCGAGCAGGCTTCCGGTAAGCGCCAGCGCCGGCCAGTAGCCGTTTTCGATGACGGGGCCGGTGAAGGAGTATTTGGCGTGCCGGTCCGCATCATAAAGTCCCCAATAGGCGCCTGCGGTCCCCTCGATCTTCTCCTTCCAGGGTTGGTCGAACGCCTCCATGAGGAAGTACTGGACGCCCTCCCGGTCCGCGAAATTCAGGAACTCGCGCATGAAGCGAGCCTGATTGGCGAGGCTCGCCTGGGCGAGACCGAGCTGGCGCCCTTTGCTCGGCCAACCGACCTCGGTCAGCACCACGGGCTTGTGAGGGTACTCTTCCTTGAGCTGTTTGTAGCGGAACTGGATGTACTTGACCGCATCCTCGATCGGCACGCCCTCCCAGTAAGGCAGGATATGGACGGCGATATAGTCGACCTCCTTGACGAGTTCGGGATGGGCAAGCCAGACATGCCAGGGCTCCGCCGTAGAAACCGGAACCTCGATCTGGCTACGCGCCCGCCTCAAATACTGGATCATTTCCGGAACGGTCACGTCCGCGCGCAGAATCGCCTCGTTGCCAACCAGGACCCGGTCGATATTAGGGTAGCGCCGCACCATGCTGACAAGCGACTGTAATTCAAGCTCGTTGAGTTCGGTACGCTTGTCGAGCCAAGCACCCGCGGTGACCCTCAAGCCATATTTCGCGGCAAGGCCGGGGACGTCTTGAACACCTTCGGTAGTGCTGTAGGTGCGCACCGCGCCCACGGGAAGTACCGCGAGATCATTATCGATTTCTTGCTTGGTCGGAAATTTGCCAGTGAGGGGATTCTCCCCTTCGCGATAGGGGCTGAACGACACGCCCTGGATATTGCCCGACCACGATGGAACGTCGAGTGGTGAGTTCAATGCCCCCCACACGGCGAGGTTGGCAAGCACTACCAGGGCTATGACGATCAGGTTTGAGCGACGCATTAATTTGTCTTCTCGACGCACAATTACGTTTGCGAACGGTTCGCCGCCGGAGACCTTGCATGCCATGGGGCAGAAAGAAGAACTTACCCGACTTACGAGCAGGGATTGGTACTGCGAACCCTATCGCATCGCCCTGCCGGCCTGTTGCGTCATTTTTGGGACTGCCCGGGATCCAGCACTCGACCATGAGCGAACGTTGCGGCGTGCGCGCGAACCGCTCATCTCAAGCGTCAATCGGATCGTAAATCAATAGAAGCCGGTTTGCCCTGCCGGTGCCGCGCCCAGACCGAATCTAGGTTATCGCCTTCCTCGCCACCCCTTCGTCACAAAGTACGCCAGTCAATGACGGCTTACGCCGCGGCCGATCCAACATGGACCTTCAGTGTATATAGAAAAGGCCGCCCCGGCGTCCAGAGGAGTCGCGATGCTTAGCTCGATGATTTTTTCGAATGATCGAAAACGGCATCGCTTATGGATCGTTCGTCGTTCATGCGCCGTTCATTTTTCCCGTGAAAGTAGCGAGCAGGAGTTCGTCCTCGGACTAAAAATGTCTAGCCGATCGTCTCGGCGTAATGGCAAGCGACGAGCTGATCGTCCAGCGTTCGAAGCTCCGGCCGCTCGGTTTTGCAGCGGTCGGTCGCATAGGGGCAACGGGTATGGAAAGCGCATCCGGCCGGCGGGTTCAACGGGGAAGGGAGTTCGCCCTTCAACATGACGCGCTGGGCGCGGAGCTTTGGATCGACAAAGGGGGTAGAGGCAAGCAATGCCTTCGTATAGGGATGCCGCGGGCGGCCAAAAATGCGAGCTTTCGGACCCTGTTCGACCGTGCGGCCGAGATACATGACCATAACGTCGTCCGCGATGTGCCGCACGACGGATAGGCCATGGGATATGAAGAGATAGGCGAGTTGGAATTCCTCCTGCAAATCCATCAGAAGGTTGAGCACCTGCGCCTGGATCGAGACGTCGAGGGCCGAAACGGGCTCGTCCGCGACGATGATCCTCGGCCGCAGCATGAGGGCGCGGGCAATCGCGATGCGTTGACGCTGGCCACCTGAAAACATATGCGGATACCGTTCGTAGTGTTCCGGGCGCAGGCCGACACGGGCCATCATCGCGCGGGCCGACCGCATCCGTTCGGCGGCGGCGATGTCGGTGTTGATGACGAGCGGTTCCTCGAGGATGCTTCCGACCGTTCGGCGCGGATTGAGCGAACCGTAAGGATCCTGAAACACGATTTGCACGTTGCGTCGCAAGCTGCGAATGGTCGGAGGCCCCGCACCCGCGACCTCTTGCCCGACGAGCTTGAGGCTGCCAGCCGTTGGCGGCTCGATCATCGTGACCATGCGTGCAAGTGTCGATTTGCCGCACCCCGATTCACCCACCACGGCGAGTGTCTTGCCGGGTTGGAGGCGGAAGGCAACGCCGTCGACGGCCCGAAGCTGAGCCTGCGGGGCGAACATGCCGCGGCGGACGTTATAGACTTTAGTGAGCGCACTCGCCTCGATGACGGGTTCCCGGGGTCCTTCCCTCGCGGCGGTGCTTGGAATTGCGCTCATTGGCGCGCCTCTTCATGCGCTGCCATGCCGATCGGATAATGGCAACGCACCCGCGTACCGTTCTGCGATCGAAGCGCCGGCTGCTCGGCCCGGCAGCGATCGTCGGCGAAGCGGCAGCGCGGATTGAACAGGCACCCGTTTGGACGGTCGCTCAAGCCGGGAACGACGCCCGCGATGGTCGGCAGACGCCGCTCGCCGTGACTTCGCTCGGGAAGTGCGTCGAGGAGGGCCGAGGTGTAAGGGTGATGCGGTGCCGCAAAGAGCGAATCGGCCTTCTGCTCTTCCACGATTTGGCCGGCATACATGACGACGACACGACGCGCGGTCTCCGCGACGACGCCCATGTCGTGGGTAATGAGAATGAGCGCCATGCCGCGTTCGCGCTGAAGCTTGAGAAGAAGATCGAGGATCTGGGCCTGGATGGTCACGTCGAGTGCGGTCGTCGGCTCGTCCGCGATCAGCAGTCGAGGATTGCAGGCGATCGCCATGGCAATCATTACGCGCTGATTCATCCCGCCCGAAAGCTGATGCGGAAATGCGTCGAGCCGCGTGGCGGCCGCCGGAATGCCGACCTGTTCGAGGAGTTCGATGGTGCGCGCGCGACGCGACTTGCGCGAACCACCCTCGTGAATCCGGAGCGTCTCCATGATCTGATAGCCCACCGTGAAGCACGGGTTGAGGCTGGTCATCGGCTCCTGGAAAATCATGGCGATGTCCTTGCCGGCGATCTTGCGCCGCTCGGCCGCACTCATGGCGAGCACATCGCGGCCGTCAAAGCGCAGCTTGTCGGCCCGGACGACGCCGGGAAATCCGATGAGGCCCATGAGGGCGAGCATGGAAACGCTTTTGCCCGAGCCCGATTCCCCGACGATGCCGAGCACTTCGCCTTGGTCGGTCGAGAAGCTGACTTGATCGACCGCGCGCAAAGCGCCCGAATGCGTGCCGAACGTGACCGAGAGATTTTCGATTTCGAGAAGCGCCATGGGCGGGCTCACCTTTCAGCGCTTCAGCCGGGGGTCGAGGGCGTCGCGCAGCCCATCCCCCATGAGGTTGAAGGCCAACACCGTGATCAAGATCGCAAGGCCGGGAAGCGTGACCACCCACCAGGCGCGCAAAACGAATTCCCGCGCATCGGCAAGCATCGTACCCCACTCGGGGGTGGGCGCCTGCGCGCCGAGGCCGAGAAAGCCGAGGGCTGCCGCATCCAGGATGCCCGTCGAGAAACTCAAGCTCGCCTGGACGATGAGGGGTGCAAGACAGTTCGGCAAGATCGTCAGGAACATGAGCCGCGCCGTCGAAGCGCCGTTCACACGCGACGCCGTCACATAATCCTTGGCAAGCTCGCCGATCACGGCCGCCCGTGTCACACGGACGAAATAAGGCAGATACACGATCCCAACGGAAATCACCGCATTGATGATGCCGGGGCCGAGGATCGCCACGATGACGATCGCGAGCAGCAGGCCGGGCATGGTCAACACAATGTCCATGAAGCGCATGATCATGATTTCGGTCGCGCCTCGGAAGAATCCGGCGATAAGGCCAACGACCACGCCGCTGACCAGCGATATCGTGACGACGACACTACCGATAAGCAGCGAGTAACGCGTTCCATGGATGAGCCGCGAGAGCATGTCCCGGCCGATCGCGTCGGTGCCGAGGAGATAAGTGGCCGATCCGCCATCCTCCCAAAACGGGGGCCGCAGGAAGGCATCGTCATGGATCGCGGTGGGCGAGTGAGGCGAAATCGCGTCCGCAAATATCGCCAACAAGATGATAATGCCGATTATAATCAGCCCGGCGACAGCACCGGCATTGGCGCGGAAATACCGCCACGTCTCCAGAATGGGTCCGGGCGGGGCGGGAGCGGTTGGCGCAAGGCGTTCGGTGTCGGTCGTCATTTCAGTTCACCGGGTATGCCGGATGCGCGGATTGATGAAGCCATAGAGCACGTCGACGGTCAGGTTTACGAACATCACGACCGTGCCGATCAGCATGACCCCCCCTTGGAGTACGGGGTAGTCGCGGCGATTGATCGCCTCGACGAGCCATTTTCCCACGCCGGGCCAGGAGAAAATCGTCTCGGTCAGGATGGCTCCCGCGAAAAGCGAGCCGATATAAAGTCCGATCACCGTGATCACGGGAATCAGTGCATTCCGCAAGGCGTGGATGCATATCACCAAGACGGGCGCCAATCCCTTGGCGCGGGCGGTGCGTATATAGTCCTCGCCGAGCACCTCGAGCATCGAGGAGCGCGTCATGCGCGCGATCACTGCAAGCGGAATAGTGCCGAGGACGATCATCGGCAAGATCAGGTGGCTAAGTGCCGACCTAAAAGCACCCTCGTCGTCCGAAAACAAGCTGTCGATCAAAAGGAACCCGGTCACGGGTTCGACATCGTACTCAGCGCCGATGCGACCCGAGACGGGCGTCCACTCGAGCGTGTTCGAGAAAAAGATGATGAGCAGCAGGCCCCACCAGAAGATCGGCATCGAATAGCCGGTCAGGGAAACTCCCATGACGCCGTGATCGAAGATCGAGTTGCGCCGTACGGCGGCAATGATGCCGGCGGGCAATCCAAGGAGAATAGCGAACAGCATCGCCGAGACCGAAAGCTCGATCGTGGCCGGAAAAAGCTCCTTGAATTCTTCGACCACCGGCGCGTGCGTGATGAGGGATAGCCCGAGATCGCCCGACAGCACGTGCTCGATATAGACCAAGTACTGGACATAAAGCGGACGGTCGAGCCCGTAGTCATGGAGGAGTTCGGCATGCCGCGCGGGCGGAAGGCCGCGCTCTCCCGACATCGCTTCGATCGGATCGCCCGGCACCGAATGGACCAGCAAAAACGCAAGCAGCGTTATTCCGATGAAGGTCGGAATTATCAGTGTTAGCCGGGTGAAAATGAAGCGGAGCATCAGCTTCTTGCGGCCGGCCGGCGGAGCAGCACGAGGTCGCTCCGCCGGTTCGGGTCCTGCGTCACAGGATCATGACAGCTACTTGAGGCTCACCTCAGAGAAGTCGTGGTAGCCGAGCGGGCTCAACTTGAAGCCCTCGACATTCTTCGTCGTGGCGGCGGTCTGCACGCCGTGCGCGATGGTGTACCACGGTGCTTCCTCTTTGAAGATCACTTGAGCTTGTTTATAAAGCTCCGTGCGCTTCTTGATATCGGACGTTTGCTGCGCCTGGACGACGAGATCGTCGAAGGGCTTGTAGCACCAGCGGGCGGCGTTGCCTCCGCCGACGGGTGCTGCAGCGCAACCGAGAAGGGTATAGAGGAAGTTATCCGGATCGCCATTGTCGCCGGTCCATCCGAATTGCGCCATCATGGCTTCGCCCGCCTGGAGCCTCTTGCGGTACTCGCCCCATTCGTAAGTGACGAGCTTGGCCGTGACGCCCACTTTGGCGAGATCGGCCTGCATCAACTCGGCGATGCGCTTGGCGTTCGGATTGTAGGGGCGCTGAACAGGCATATACCATAGATCCGACTCGAAGCCGTTCGGATAGCCTGCGTCGGCGAGCATCTTTTTCGCCTGGGCCGGATCGTAGGGATAGTCTTTGACCGCGTCGTTGTAGGACCACATGGAGGGCGGAATCGGGTTCTTCGCCGGTATGCCGGTGCCGAGATAAACGGCGTCGATTATCGCCTTCTTGTTGATCGCCATGTTCAGGGCTTGGCGCACGCGTTTGTCGTCAAAGGGTTTCTTCGTCGTGTTGAAGGCAAGATAGGCGATGTTGAGGCCGGCTTGCTCGTAGACCGTCAGCTTCGGGTCGCTCTTCATCGCGGGAATATCGGCCGGTGCGGGATATGGCATCACGTTGCACTCGCCCGACTTGAGTTTGGCGAAGCGCACTGATGCGTCCGGCGTGATCGCGAAAACGAGCCCGTCGATCTTCGGTTTGCCGCGCCAAAAAGTCGGGTTCGCCTTGTAGCGAATCTGCGCGTCCTTTTGGTAGCTCTCAAGCGCGAAGGGGCCCGTGCCGACCGGCTCCTGGTCGACCGTCTCGGGCTTGCCAGCCTTCATCATGGCGTCGGCGTATTCCTTGGAGCTGATCGAGGCGAAGTCCATCGCCATGTTCGCAAGGAACGGCGCATTTGGCACGTTCAGCACGATCCGGACCGTGTTGGCGTCGACCTTCTCGATCGACTTCACGATCTTCGGCATGTCCATGTCGTTGTAGTACGTATGGTTGTCGCTCGTCACCTTGAAGTAGGGATTGTCCTTGTTCGATTGACGATCGAAGCTGAAGATCACGTCATCGGCGTCGAAGTCGCGAGTCGGCTTGAAGTTCTTCGTGGTCTGCCATTTCACGCCCTTGCGCAAATGGAACGTGTAGGTGAGGCCGTCCGGCGAGACGTCCCAGCTCTGCGCGAGCCCGGGCTCGGTCTCGGTTGTTCCCATCTTGAACTCGACGAGCCGGTTGTAGATTTGACGCGCCGAAGCATCGAACGACGTGCCCGTCGTATTGATGGCGGGATAGAAGTTTTCCGGACTACCTTCGGAGCAATACACCAAGGTCTTGGCCTGCCCACCCGTGGCGAATGTTACGGCAGCCGCAAGACCGAGGCCCGCCGCCAACAGATGTCGTTTCATTTGTGAACCTCCCTGAGAACAGCACCCCCACTCTCGCGCCCAGTGATCGCGGCATTCGAGTAGCGGCAGTCGCACAAATGTGCGCGTCCGAACTGCACCTGTCAACCGGACTACGAACCCCGTTTAAGGCGCAATCCGGGGGCGAGCGGCCTTGAAACTGGACGCGGCCCCGCTCTTCTCCACTGTCGCCGACCGCTATTCTCGTTTTCAGCCCGTCCACGATCGACTATCCTCGCCCGTCATGCCGACGGCACTTGGATCCGGCCCCGCTCCCGCACCCCTTGATCTCCATCGCGAGACTGTTTTGCCCGAATGGGTCGACTATAACGGCCACATGAACTTGGCCTACTATTTGTTGGCGTTCGACCACGCTGCCGATCGTGTGTTCGAGTTTCTCGATCTCGGTTCGCCCTACATCAAACGCACGAATTGCTCGATTTTTGCACTCGAGACCCATCTGACCTACGAGCGCGAGCTGAAGGCGGGCGAGCCAATTCGCTGTACGAGCCAGCTCGTCGATTTCGACGCCAAGCGCGTTCAGCTCTTCCACAACATGTATCACGCAACCGAAGGCTATCTCGCGGCGACCAACGAAATCCTTAGCATTCACGTCGATCTCGGCACGCGCCGCTCGCGTCCCTTTTCGCCCGAGACGGCTGACACGCTCGCGCGGCTGATGGCGGAACATAGAAAACTGCCGAGGCCGCCGCAAGTTGGGCGCGCCATTCGCATCAAGCGTAGTGCGTGACTGGAACCTGATCGGATGTCGCGCAAGGAACGACGCCATAAAATGAGGCAGGAGGCGAAAAAGCATCGCCTTGCTGCGCCCTCGCCTTCTGCGGCAATGACGGAGGCCGAAGCCGCCATCTCCGTAATTCAAGAACTACAGCAGCAGGCGATGACCGCCTATCGGACGGGCCGGTTACGAGTCGCTCTCGAGGCGTGTCGCGCCATCCTGGTACGACAGCCCAACCGGGCCGACGTCCTGAGCTTCGCCGGCATGATCGCCACACAGCTCGGCCAACTCGAGGATGCGGTCGAGTATTATAGCGATGCCGTCGCCATCAAGCCCGATTTCGCCGATGCGCATTATAATCTCGCGATCGCACTCCAGCGCCTCGGTCGCCTTCCGGATGCCGTCGCCGCATATCGCCGAGCGCTCTCGGAGAAGCCGACGTTTGGGGCGGCACGCCATAATCTCGGAAGCGTGTTGCGCGATCTCGGCGACCTCGACGGCGCCATCGAATGCTTTGGCAATGCGCTTTCCCTGGGGGGAGGGGCCGAAAGCGCATTCAGCCTCGGCTCTGCGCTGCAAGCCGCCGCTCGGCCCGGAGAGGCGGTCGATGCCTTTCGTCGCGCCGTAACGCTCAAGCCGGATTGGCCGTCAGCACACAGCCATCTTATCCACGCGCTGATGAAGCATGGCGATCTTCGTGCGGCGGTCGACGAATGCGAGTCGTGGCTTGCCGTGGATCGGGCAAGTGTGGAGGCGCAAGCGCTCAAGGCCATCTTGCTCAATGAAAGCGGAGATGAGAAAGCCGCGCGCTTCATCCTCGACTTCGACCGTTTCGTTCGCGTCGTCGATTTCGAAGCACCACCCGCCTATGCGAGCCTCGCCGATTTCAACGCCGCCCTTGTGCGCGCCGTCGAATCCCATCCCACCCTCAAGGTGCCGCCGACGGACCATCCGACTTACCATCACCCGGCATTGCAGATCACCGAGGAGCTGCTTGGAGAACCGAGCGGGCCGATGGCCGATTTCGAGCGGATGGTGTACCACGCAATCGCGGGCTATCTGGCGGCCGTGCCGCGCGAGCCGCCTCACCCGTTCCTTGTGAATTTTCCGAGGCAATGGCGATTGACCGCCTGGGCTACGCGGCTTGCAGGCGAGGGCAACCTTGTTCCGCATATTCATCACGACGGCTATCTCGGGGGTGTCTACTACCCGCTCTTGCCCAAGGTCGTCTCGGAGACAGGGCGGGGCGAAGCCGGCTGGTTCGAGCTCGGGCGTCCCCCCGCCATCCTCCACACCGAAGCGCCACCTATCGTCCGGCGCATCCAGCCGAAAGAAGGGCGTATGCTGCTCTTCCCAGGCTATTTCTTCCACAACACGGTGCCGTTCACCTCGACCGAGCGGCGCATTTCCATCGCCTGGGATTTGATCGCGCAACCGTAGCGTTGGGGCTTGCCCCGCGCGCCGTCGTATCCCGCCTGGATGCTCTCCTCGGGCCTGGCCGTCACGTCGAACGGTGTGGGTTCCACCGCACTTTCAGCCCTGGAAAGATGCTATATAAGGGGGAGCGATGGCCGATCCCCAGAACAATCCGTTCGACGACCCATTTGCGCTTCCCGAGGTCGAGTTGCCCGCGCGCAAAACCGCACCCGTGCCGCGTCCGATGGCCTATCTCGACGGCCTCAACGAGGCGCAACGCGCCGCAGTACTCGCAACGGAGGGTCCCGTGCTCGTCCTCGCGGGTGCCGGCACGGGCAAGACGCGCGTGCTTACCACGCGGCTTGCCCACATCCTCAATCAGGGCTTGGCCCGGCCGTGGGAGGTGATGGCGGTCACCTTCACGAACAAGGCCGCTCGCGAGATGAAGGCGCGCATCGAGCGGCTTTTGGGCATGCCGGTCGACAGGCTTTGGCTCGGCACGTTTCACGCACTCGGTGCGCGGATATTGCGCCGTCACGCCGAGATGATTGGCCTCAAGCCCAACTTTACGATCCTCGACACCGACGACCAGCTCCGTCTCGTCAAGCAGCTCCTCGAAGCCCAGTCGGTCGACGATAAACGCTGGCCCGCGCGCGCGGTGCTCGCGGTCTTTCAGCGTTGGAAGGATCGCGGCCTCACCCCCGATCGCGTACCCGCCGGCGACAGCGGGGAAATCGCGGGTGGACGCGTGGTCGAGCTTTACGCGCAATATCAGGAACGCCTGCGCACGCTCAACGCCTGCGACTTCGGTGACCTCCTGCTTCACGGCCTCACGCTCCTCACGACAAGTGCGGAGGTCCTCGCGGACTACCAGGAACGGCTCAAATACCTCCTTGTCGACGAATACCAGGACACGAACGTCGCGCAGTACCTCTGGTTGCGGCTCCTCGCGCAGAAACACAAGAACATTTGCTGCGTGGGCGACGACGACCAAAGCGTCTATAGCTGGCGCGGCGCAGAGGTCGGGAACATCCTGCGCTTCGAGAAGGATTTTCCGGGCGCGTGCATTATCCGCCTCGAACAGAACTACCGCTCGACCGGGCATATCCTCGCCGCCGCTTCAGGCCTCATCGCGCACAATGAAAGCCGCCTCGGCAAGACGCTATGGACCGAAGGCGAGGAGGGAACGCCGATCTCCGTCCGAGGGCTTTGGGACGGCGACGAGGAGGCGCGCGTCGTCGCCGACGAGGTCGAAGCGCTTCAGCGAAACAAGATCAGCCTCGGCGAAATCGCAATCCTGGTTCGCGCGGGCTTTCAGACCCGCGAGTTCGAGGAGCGCTTCATCGCAATCGGCGTGCCCTACCGGGTGATCGGCGGCTTGCGCTTCTACGAGCGTCAGGAAATCCGCGATGGGATCGCCTATCTGCGCGTGATCGCCCAGCCCGACGACGACCTTGCCTTTGAGCGCATCGTCAATACGCCGCGTCGAGGGATCGGCAATTCGACGATGCAAGCCGTCCATCGTCTCGCGCGGCGCCAAGGCATTCCGATCGCGGCCGCTGCCCACCGCCTCTGCGAGACCGACGAGATCAAGCCCAAGGCGCGAGGGGCGCTCAAGGCACTGCTCGACGATTTCGATCGCTGGCGCGCACTCTCCCACGCGGCCAGCCACGTGGAGCTTGCGGAAACCGTCCTCGACGAATCCGGCTATACGGCAATGTGGCAGGTTGACAAATCGGCCGAGGCGCCCGGCCGGCTCGAAAACCTGAAGGAACTCGTGCGCGCACTTCAGGAGTTCGAGAATTTGGAAGGTTTCCTCGAGCATGTGAGCCTCGTCATGGAGAATGAGGGGGCGACGACCGGCGAGCAGGTCAGCCTGATGACGCTCCACGCCGCGAAGGGGCTCGAGTTCGACGCCGTATTCCTGCCCGGCTGGGAGGAGGGTCTTTTCCCCCATCAGCGAGCCCTCGATGAGGGCGGTTTGGCGGCGCTCGAGGAAGAGCGCCGGCTCGCCTATGTCGGGCTCACGCGCGCGCGCCACCGCGCCTTTATCTCCTTTGCGGCCAACCGGCGCATCCACAACCAATGGCAAAATGCGATCCCGTCGCGGTTTATCGATGAGCTGCCGCGCGACCGCGTCGAGGTATCGACCGAACCAGGCCTCTACGGCGGTTACGATGAAATCGAACGCCGGTCCCAGGAGACGCATAGCAGCTTCGGTTATGCCGGCCGCACTGGGTCGCCCTTCGGCGGCCGCACGAACCCAGCGCCGCCTCAGCGCGCGCGCCTCATCGAGGGCGAGGTGCAGCGTCTCGACTCGGGGAGATCGCCGCCGAGCTTCGGCACCGGCCAGCGTGTTTTTCACCAGAAATTCGGTAATGGCAGCGTCGTCGCCGTCGACGGCGACAAGCTCAAGATCGTCTTCGATCATGCGGGCGAGAAGATGGTGATTGCGAGCTTCGTGGAGCCGGTTGGCGCGTGACCCCCTCCACCTGGGTGATCGCCTTCGAGGTGCCGAAGGCCGCCGGTGCGGTCTTCGCCGACGCGGTCGGTGAGCTCGCCGCAAGCCATAGTTGCTTCGAGACCGCGGACAGGTGTGGCTGGCGCTTCGAAGCCCTCGTGGGTGCGGAGCCCGAGCGGGCCGCCATTTCCGTGAAACTCGCCCTTGTGGCGGCCGCCGTCGGTGTAGCGCCGCCGGTTGTCGAGATCACGCACCTCCCGCGGCGGGATTGGCTCGCCGAGAACCGCAAGCAATTTCCGCCAACCGCGATCGGTCGGTTTTTCGTCCACGGCTCCTATTTCGATGGATGTGCGCCCGCCGGCAGTGTTGCGATTGCACTCGACGCCGGGCTCGCCTTCGGTAGCGGCACGCACGAATCGACGCGCGGATGCCTGATGGCGCTCGACCGGCTTGCGCGCC
Organism: Alphaproteobacteria bacterium; assembly: GCA_035625915.1. Taxonomy (NCBI): domain Bacteria; kingdom Pseudomonadati; phylum Pseudomonadota; class Alphaproteobacteria; species Alphaproteobacteria bacterium. The sequence goes on from DASPOR010000039.1 coordinate 49,800, forward strand.
GCCGCCGCTTCGCTCGCCCTTTCGATCTCGGCACTGGCTCCGGCATTCTCGCAATCGCGATGGCGAAGCTCTGGCGCGCTCCTGTCGTTGCGGCGGACATCGACCCGGTGGCGGTTGCGGTGGCACGCGCGAACGCTGCGCGCAACGCCGTTCCAAATCTCGTGCACGGGATCCGGAGCGACGGGGTGCGCGCACCGGTGCTCAGGCGCCGCCGGCCCTACGATCTGATCGTCGCGAACATCCTGGCCCGGCCGCTCGAGCGGTTGGCCCCGCAAGTCGCACCATTGCTCGTCCGCCCAGGCCGATTGATCTTATCGGGATTGCTTACGGAACAGATTCCGGGTGTGGTTGCCGCTTTTCGCGCTCAAGGCTTGGCGCTTGAGCGTCGTTATCGTCTCGGCGAATGGGCGACCCTGGTCTTGAGGAAGCGTTAGAATCTCATCTTCATGTCGACGCCCACATTGGTGCCGTCGCTGGTCACGCGGCCATCTGGGCCGATTCGCGGCCCACTTCCCTTGAGCGGTTGCGAGACGTTCGCGTCCACCGTCACGTCGCCGAGATCGACGCTCGCACCGAGGCCGGGAGCGGGGTTGAACTCCTGATCGCGCGGTGGGGACACGCGGATATCATTCGGGTTGGTGGTTCCATTGCCATCGAGCCGAAGGGTCGGCGTCACGGTGGTCTTCGGACCTGCGGGGAACTCAAGGCGGAGGTCGGCGTTCTTGCCTTGCCCCGTCGCGTCGCCGGGAAGCTTATCGGCACGCGGGGCTTGGCCTTCGGCCGTCGTACCGTCCGGTGTGTCTGGACTTGCAAACGGCGAAAGCACCGAAGGAAGCTCGATTGTTCGGGCAGTCGGGGAGGTGCCGGGCTTTGGAACCGGTATCGGCGGATCGACTGGAAAGGCGATCCCGGCGCGCACCGCACCCGCCATCGAGCATCCAATGATCCCCGCGAGGCATATCCTGCGGAGCCATCTTGCGCGCCAGATTATCCCCTTGCCCACGTTGGCCGATATGGTCATTCAACGACCTGATACAAGGGGTTTTTCAGCTGTAGGAACTTTTTAGCGAGCGGTGTCCGACAAGTAACCCCGGGCTTCTCCGCTTGTCATGCCCGGAGCGCTGAAAGACCTGGTTTCCCCGGCCCAGCCGGGGCATGACGAATGAAGAAGTCTTGGGCAATCCGGTTTAGATTCTAGTGCATCGGCAGCGATTCAGCACCCTGCGCAAAATACCTCAAAACCGTCATGCAAGGGCGGGCTCAGGCTACCTTGACCGCCTCGTTCTCGTTCACCGCCCGGTGGGGCAGGATCGTCCCCGCAATGACCCCCGGAATTTCGCCGCGGCAAATCCCGATGTCGGCAAGCATGTGATTGTCGAGACCTTCAAGTTCGGCAAGTGCAATCTGACGCGCGCGCCAATCGGCGACCGCCCGTAACATCGCCTGGGCAACCCTTCGGGCAAACCCGTTGCCCGCAACAGAGGACTTCTTGGCAACTGCACGCATTTCTTCAATCCTTCTCGTCAAACATTCCTAACTTCCGTTTGCTCTCAAGGGCACATCGCAACGTGATCGATGGTATGTGCCTGGCGCGAGAGCACCCTTCTAGATAAGTATCTTAACTTCTTATCCACAGATTTTATTGTGCAACGCAGCATTGCCAAATACGCATAGTTCGCGGTCACTTTTTGCGAAAAATGATTGGCTCAATGATTGTCTGACGTCGTGCGGGCCGCTCGGTCCTCGACGGCTATGGGAGGCTTGCCTACCCTCATTGGGGGGCCTAGCTTGCCCTCATTGGAAACGCATGAGCTTGTGAGGGCATCGGTGCAAGATTGTCGAGCAGCCTATCAGGGCGACGAGGCGATGCAGAAGCTTCTGGCGAAGCATGGCTCAACACTAGACCTTGCCGCCCTGCGGGGCCTCATCGACGGCGTGATCGCAGCACCACAAGCGGAGGACCGGGCGGCCTGGGTGCAGCTCGTGACACCCACGGCGAGTGAGGCGCTGACGGCACAGCTGCTGGCACTTGAGGCCATGATGCGCCAGGAACGCTCGGCGCGCGATGCGAAGCCTTTGTCCTATGCCAAACGTATGGAAACGCTGCGTGCCGAACTCCGGCGTCGCGGCCTCGCGGGCTTCATCGTGCCGCGAGGGGACGAGCATCAGGGCGAATATGTCCCCCCTTGCGCGGAACGCCTTGCGTGGTTGACCGGCTTCACAGGCTCGGCGGGCCTGGCCGTGGTGCTCGCGGAAAAGGCCGCCATTTTCGTCGACGGCCGCTATACGCTTCAGGTCCGTGCCCAGGCCGACGGTGCGCTCTATGAGTTTCACCATCTGACCGAAAGCCCGGCAAGCGCCTGGTGCGCCGAGAACCTGCCGCGCGGGGCGACCCTCGGCTACGACCCATGGCTCCATACGCCGCTGGAGCGGGAGCGTTTCGCCGCGGCCGCCGCGAAGGCGGGTGGGCGCGTCGAACCATGCGAGAGCAATCCCATCGATGCCGTTTGGATCGGTCGTCCGGCCGCGCCGATCGCACCGGTCGTACCCCATGCATTGCGCTATGCCGGCAAAGCCTCGGCCGAAAAGCGCGCCGAACTTGCGGCGGCGCTGAAGGCGAGCGGGGTCGATTCGACAGTTTTGACGGCCCCGGACTCGATCGCTTGGCTTCTCAACATCCGCGGCGCCGACGTACCCTGCACGCCGCTACCGCTTTCCTTCGCGATCGCTCATGCCGATGCGACGGTGGAAATCTTCTGCGATCCCCGCAAGCTCGCCCCTGGCCTTGCCGAGCATCTCGGCAACGCCGTCAAAACGAGCCCGCGCGAGGCGTTCGCGGTGGAGCTCGATCGACTTGGCTCGAGTAAGTTGCGCGTGCAGGTCGACCCGGCGAGCGCAGCCGCCTTCATCTTCGATCGGCTGGAACAGGCCGGTGCGATGGTCGTTCGCGGGCCCGATCCCTGTGCCTTGCCCAAGTCGTGCAAGAACGCGACGGAGCTTGACGGGACGCGTGCAGCGCATCGGCGCGACGGGGCGGCCCTTACGCGGTTTCTCGCCTGGATAAAGCGCCAGGCGGCGAAGGGTGGGATCACGGAAATCGAGGCGGCAGAGCGGCTGCACGCGATCAGGCGGACGGGCGAGTTTTTCCGCGGCCTTTCATTCTCGACGATCGCAGGTGCCGGGCCGAACGGCGCCATCGTGCATTACCGCGTCACCGAGGCGACCAGCCGTCCGATCGAGCCCGGCCAGCTCTTCCTCGTCGATTCCGGCGCTCAATACCTCGATGGCACGACCGATGTCACCCGCACGTTGGCCATCGGCGAACCGAGTGTCGAAATGCGCGATCGCTTCACCCGCGTGCTCAAAGGGCACATAGCACTCGCGCGCACCCGATTTCCCGAAGGTACAACGGGATCCCAGCTCGACACGGTCGCGCGCACCGCACTCTGGCAGGCTGGCCTCGACTTCGACCACGGCACCGGACACGGCGTCGGAAGCTTCTTGGGCGTGCACGAAGGCCCGCAGCGCATTTCGAAAGTCGCGAACACCGTCGCACTCAAGCCCGGCATGATCGTCTCGAACGAACCCGGCTATTACAAGACAGACGCCTACGGCATCAGGATCGAGAACCTGGTCGTCGTGGCGCCTGCGGACGGCGTTGCCGGGGCCGAGCGCAAGATGCTCGGCTTCGAGACGATCACGCTCGCACCGATCGATCTCGACCTCGTCGAGCTTGGCCTGCTTAGCGCGGATGAGGTGGGATGGCTCGACGATTATCATATCCGCGTGCGGGACACGCTGACCCCGCTGGTCGACGAGGCGACGGCCGGCTGGCTCGCGGAAGCGACGCGCCCGCTCAGCACTTGACTTGCTGCCCGTCAGCCGCCGATCAGCCTGAGCCAATCTTCTTCCGACAGGATCTCGACACCGAGTTCGCGCGCCTTCGCCGCCTTCGAGCCGGCATCAGCGCCCATGACGACGTAGTCGGTTTTCTTTGAAACCGAGCCGGCGACCGTGGCGCCGAGGGCCTCGGCACGGGCCTTTGCTTCGTTGCGCGTCATCCGTTCGAGTGTTCCCGTGAAGACGACGGTCTTCCCCGCGATTGGCGAGCTCGTCGTGCGCGGGACCTTGAACTCCTCCGCCGACACTTCGCGCGACAGCCGGTCGAGCACTTCGAGATTATGCCGCTCGGCGAAAAAATTCAGGATGTCCTCGGCGACCGAAGGGCCGATGCCCTCGATGTTGGTGAGGTCTTGATAGGCCTCGCTGGCATGGTCCTCGGCCACAATCATGGCCTGACGCCACGCCGGCAGCGTCCGATAGGTGCGAGCGAGGAGCTTCGCGGTCGCCTCGCCAACCTGAGGGATACCCAGGGCGTAGATGAAGCGGTCGAGCCCGATCCGCCGGCGCTGCTCGACCGCTTGCAAGAGGTTCTCGACCGACTGCTTGCCCCAACCCTCGCGCGCCATAAGGTCGTCACGGCGTTCGCGGAGCCTGAAGATGTCGACCGGGCTTTTGAGGAGGCCGTCGGCGTAAAAGGCCTCGATATGCTTGCGCCCGAGCCCGTCGATATCGAAGGCGTCGCGCGATACGAAATGGCGCAATCGTTCGACCGCCTGGGCGGGGCAAATCAAACCACCCGTGCAGCGCCGCGCCACTTCCCCTTCCTCGCGCACAGCCAAGCTGCCGCATTTGGGGCATTCGTCCGGGAAGACATAGGGAGTGGCGCTTTTGGGTCGTTTTGCTTCGACGATTGCCACGATTTGGGGAATGACGTCGCCGGCGCGCTGCACGATCACCGTGTCGCCGATGCGGACGTCCTTCCGCGCGATCTCGTCTTCGTTGTGGAGGGTCGCGCGGGAAACGACGACGCCGCCGACCGTGACGGGCTCCAACTCGGCGACCGGTGTCAAGGTGCCCGTCCGCCCGACCTGGATTGTGATGTCGTTGAGGACGGTGGTCGCCTGCTCGGCAGGAAACTTGTGCGCAAGCGCCCAGCGCGGCGCGCGGCTGACCATGCCAAGCCGCTCCTGGAAATCGAAGCGGTTCACCTTATAGACGACCCCGTCGATGTCGTAGTCGAGTTCGGCTCTCTCCTCGCCGATCTCGCGGTAGAGCGTCAGGGCGTCGTCGACGGTCGGGCAGAGGCGCGCAATCGGGTTCGTGGAGAAGCCGAGCTTTCGGAGGGCCTTCAGGAAATCCCACTGAGTCGAGGCGATCGACTCGCTCAGCTCGCCGTCGGCGTAGAAGAACGCCGAAAGGCGTCGCGACGCGGTGATCTTCGGATCGAGTTGGCGAAGCGAGCCGGCGGCCGCGTTGCGCGGATTGGCGAAGGGCGGCTTGCCTTCCTTCTCCTGGTGTTGATTGAGCTTAAGGAAATCCGCCTTCGTCATGTAGACCTCGCCGCGCACCTCGAGCACGGCCGGCACGTGGGTGCTGTGGAGGCGCTCGGGAACGCCCTTGACGGTGCGGAGATTGGCGCTGATGTCCTCTCCGACGATGCCGTCGCCCCGCGTGGCCGCCTGGACAAAATGCCCCCGCTCGTAGCGCGCCGAGACGGAGAGCCCGTCGATCTTGGGCTCGCCGACGAGTTCCAGGGGATCGTCGGCACCGAGGCCGAGGAAGCGGCGCACCCGCGCCATGAATTCATTCGTTTCCTCCTCGGAAAACGCGTTGTTCAGCGACAGCATCGGCCTTGCATGGGTGACCTTGGCAAAGCCCGTGGCCGGTGCAGCGCCGATCCGTCGCGACGGGCTGTCGGACCGCACGAGGTCGGGAAAGCGCGCCTCGATCGCCTCGTTACGACGGCGAAGCGCGTCGTAGTCGGCGTCCGATATTTTCGGCGCGTCCTCCTGATAATAGAGCCGGTCGTGAAGTGCTATTTCCTGCGCAAGGCGACCAAGTTCCTTTTCCGCCTGGGCGCGGCTGAGCTTGTCGACCGGATTATCGTGCCGCCCTTTGCTCATCGCTCGCTCCATTGGCCCGGGCTGCCCTTCACGCCGCACTGCCGGCGATAAGGCTGTCGGCCGCTGCACGCGCTTCGTCGGTCACCGATTGGCCTGAAAGCATACGTGCAATCTCCTCGCGTCGGGCGACACTCGGCAGCTCCTCGACCACGGTCAGCGACGCGCGCGCCGAACCCCTCCCGGTCTCGGTTTTGCTCACGCGCAAGTGATGGCGACCGCGTGCGGCGACCTGCGGTGAGTGCGTGACGACGAGAACCTGCAGCTCCTGCCCCAGTCGTGCAAGCCGTTCCCCGACCGCTGCCGCGACCGCACCGCCGATACCGCTGTCGACCTCGTCGAAGACGAGGGTGGGTGTTGCGCCCACGCGCGACAGGACCACCTTGAGCGCAAGCATAAATCGGGCAAGCTCGCCGCCGGATGCGATCTTGGCGATGGGACCGAGCGACGTGCCCGGATTGGTCGCGACCTCGAACGTGACGCGCTCTACACCATCGGCACTCCATTCGCTTTCCTCGAGAGCGTCGAGCCGAGTCCGGAATTTGGCCTTTTCCAGCTTGAGCGGCGGCAATTCTGCGGCGATCGCCGCATCGAGCCTTACTGCTGCTTGGGCGCGGGCATGAGAGAGTGCGCGTGCCGCCGTCATAAAGGCGGTCCTTGCTTCCGCGACGGCTCGCTCATGGTGCTGCCTTGCATCGCCCCGCTCCTCGATCGCAGCAAGGCGCGACGCGAGCGTTGACCTCAGCGCCGAAAGGGCCTCCACCGGCACTTGAAATTTGCGTGCCGCATCGCGCAGCCCATGAAGCCTTTCGTCGACCGTCTCGAGCCGGCCGGGCTCGAACTCGACGGTGGTTCCAAAGGCCTGCAGTTCCGCTATCCCTTCGCCGAGTTCAAGGATCGCGCGGTCGATCGCGGCGAGGGCCGGATCGAGGCGCCCGAAGGCTTTTTCCGCACCGCGCTCAAGCTGGCGCCGAGCGCTGCGGAGCTGTGCTTCCACACCTTCCCGCGCACCGGATGCGTCCCCCGTGAGCGCGGCGAGGGCCGCATTCAGGCATTCGACGACCTGCTCGCGGTGCATGAGAAGCTGGCGTTCCTCAGCAAGCCGAACATCCTCGCCATCCTTGGCATCGAGCTGGCCGAGCTCGGCCACGGCATGGCGCAAATAATCCTCGTCGCGCCGTGCGTTCGCGAGTTCTGCTTCGAACGCCGTCTTGGCCTTCTCGGCGCGCCGCCAATCCCGGTAGGCAGCGCCCACGCGAGCGTCGACCGTCGGATCGCCGCCGAAAGCATCGAGTGCCGCACGATGGGTCGTCTCGTCGAGGAGGCCATGCTGATCGAGCTGCGCCTGGATTTCGACGAGTTGGGCGCCGAGCTCGCGCAGCAAGCCAGCACTCACGGATTGGTCGTTCACGAAGGCCCGGCTACGACCGTCCGCGCTGAGCGTGCGCCGCAGGACGAGTTGCTCGTCCCGTGCGAGTCCCTGCTCGTCGAGAGCCCGCCAGGCGGGGTGATCTTGGAGCAGCTCGAACACGGCCGTGACGCTCGCCTGCCGAGCACCCTCGCGGATAAGCGAAAATTCCGCGCGCATGCCAAGCGCCAATCCGAGGGCGTCGAGGAGGATCGATTTCCCCGCTCCGGTTTCCCCCGTCAAGACCGAAAGCCCGGCTCGGAATGTCAAATCCAGCCGCTCGATCAGCACCACATCCCGGATCGAAAGGCCGACGAGCATACTCAGAAGAGGTTTATCGAGTTCCAGGTCTTTGCAATGAACGAGTCGTCGTTCTTTGTTGCTACACCGGTGTCACGATCGACTTTGACGTTCTCGACCAACTGATAGCTGTCGACGTACCACTGGCTGCGGGGGTAGTTGTACCCAAGCACGGCCGCCGTCTTCTTCGCTTCGTCGACGACGCCAAGCGCCATGTAACATTCGACGAGGCGATGGAGTGCTTCCGGCACCTGGGTCGTCGTTTGGTATTTGTCGACCACGGTCTTAAAGCGGCTGATCGCTGCGACGTAGGCCCCGCGCGTCTCATAGAAGCGGCCGACCTCCAACTCCTTGCCCGCGAGATGATCTCTTACGAGGTCGATCTTGCGGCGTGCGTCCTTGGCATAGGGCGTATCCGGGTAGCGGCGAATCAACTCCTCGAGCGAGGTAAGCGCCTGATCGGCGTTGGTCTGATCGCGCTCCACGTCGGTCACCTGCTCATAATAGGAGAGCGCCTTGAGGTAGTAGGCGTAGGCGATGTCACGGTTGCCCGGATGGAGTTGGATGAACCGGGTGAGCGCGTTGATGGCCTCTTGATAATTATTGTCCTGATAGAGCGCATAGGCGGACATGAGCTGCGCCTTTGTCGCCCAAATCGAATAAGGGTGCTGACGCTCGACCTCGTCGAACGCCTTGGCCGCCGCCGGGTAGCGTTGCTCCGCCAACGCGTCCATGCCCCTGTTGTAAAGAGTGTTGACCGGCTCCTCGACGTACTTATCCTTTTCATCGTCGCCGGAGCAAGCGCCGAGCGCAAACAACGCAAGGGCCAAGCCTGCGCACGCGAGCATGCGTCTCGCTGCACCGCCTCGAATCCTTACCATCGAACCCACTGTCTTGCGCAACCCCTGCCCGGTCTAATTTGCGGGGCCGATTGTCTCAGCCCCTGACGCTTGCCTTCTTATAGCACGATAGATTGCGTTGCCATAGGCTTGCGGTCGTTCAAAATCGACGCGCCACGGTGATCCCGCAGGATAAAACTCGATAATATTGACGTTCGGCCCGACAGTCGTCGAGGTCGATCAGGCGGACGCCGCCATCGGCTGGCGATCCTGGCTATGCGGACTAACGGCCTCACGACCTTCGAACGGAACGAGGCGCCACGCGTCGCGGTCGGCAAACAGCGCGCGCAACAACTTGTTATGCATGCCGTGGCCTGAGCGGAAGCCGTGGAAATGGCCGATGACAGGTGCGCCCGCGAGGGAGATATCCCCTACGGCGTCGAGGACCTTGTGGCGGACGAATTCGTTCTCGTAGCGCAACCCGTCCGGATTCATGACCCGATCTCCGTCGACGACGACGGCGTTATCGAGCGAGCCGCCGAGGGCCAGTCCCGCAGCGCGCAGCTTCTCGACGTCCTCGACGAAGCCGAACGTGCGCGCTCGTGCGATTTCGTTCTTGAACGCGCCGTTTTGCAGCGAGACGAAATATTCCTGGCGCGCCACGGCACTCGCCTCGAAATCGATCTCGAAGCTGATCGAGAACCCACTGCTCGGCGTGAACGATGCCATGGCTTCGTGATTACCGACGGCGACATGCTTCAGCACTCGAATGGCCTGTCTCGGTGCAGCCTGCTCGACGATGCCCGCGCAATCGATCAGGAACACAAACGGTGCGGAGCTTCCGTCCATGACCGGAACCTCGGCCCCATTGAGTTCGATGACGAGATTATCGATGTGGCAGCCGGCCACCGCCGCAAGAAGATGCTCGACCGTGCCGATCTTGACGGGACCGTGCTTGCCGGGAGCCTCAGCACCGAGCGTGGTGCACATGCGGGTATCGACGACGTGCCGCCAAGTGGCGGGGATCTTGACCCCACCGCCCGAGAGATCGATGCGACGGAAAGCGACGCCGGTGTTCGGCTCAGCCGGCAATAGCGTCATCGTGACTTTCTGTCCGGAATGCAAGCCGATGCCCGAGCAACTGATCGGGGTCTTCAGGGTTCGTTGGAAAATATTACAGTCTCCCCTTGGATCGACGCTCAGGACCGTCGATGGCCCATTGCGACTTAAAATGTTTGTTTCCGGTCTGCTCCGGTCCCCACGGGCGACCGAGTGCTTCGATGACTCTTTACCAATGGTCCGCGAAGCACTCAAATCACCTTTTGTTACGGATTGTTACCGGTAGAACATTGCATTCTCAATAACTTACGCTACCCTAGTTAGCTTGGCGGCGGAGAAACGCGGGGATCTCCAGGAGGTCGTCGTCTCCTTTCGAAGTTGCAAGCCGGTCACTGGGATCGAGCCCCCCAAGGCGAGGTTGAGATGGTGTCGCCGGCTCGTGCTGGGGTTCGGGTGCCCTGCGCGTTCCACCCGTCACTTTATTGAATAGACCCGCCATGCCCCGGCGTACCTTGCCTGGCTCCACGGCCATTGAACCGTGGGCCGCCTCGGCGGATGGAACACCACGCGCCGCGATTTCCTCCACCGCGGCCGCAAGCTCCGGCTCATGGGCCGTGAAAAATTCGGACTGCACGTTGGGCGCTGCAGCTGTCGCCGAGACGCGTTGGGTAGGTGCAGGCTTGATCGTGGCCGAAGCGGGGGCCGCCGCCGCCCGAACCGGTGGTGCTGTGGGTGCAGTCGGTACAGCCACGGGGATTGGGGCGAGTGCCGGCTCCGCTCCCGTGGCGACAATCTGCGGCGCTTCGGCCGCAGCACGGATGACGCGGAGTGGCTCGCTCGCCACGGCCGGCGCTTGAACCGGCTGCGGCGCTGCCGCCACGATCGTACGGGGCGCTGGGCGATCGCTGACGAGGACGGGCCGAAGCGGCTTCGGCTGCTGGACGGCTGCGGCATCGATACCCGTTGCGACGACGGACACGCGCACGCTGCCGTCCAGGTGCTCATCGAATGTCGAGCCAAAAATGATGTTCGCTTCGGGGTCGACCTCGTCGCGGATTCGATTCGCCGCCTCGTCGACCTCGAAGAGCGTCATGTCCATGCCGCCCGTGATATTGATGAGGACTCCCTTGGCCCCCTTCATCGACACGTCGTCGAGAAGCGGGTTCGAGATCGCGGCTTCGGCGGCATCGAGCGCCCGCCGCTCGCCCTGAGCCTCGCCGGTGCCCATCATCGCCTTCCCCATTTCGCTCATCACCGTGCGAATATCGGCGAAGTCGAGATTGATAAGGCCGGGCATGACCATGAGATCGGTGACGCCGCGCACGCCGGAATAGAGAACGTCATCCGCCATCTTGAAGGCGTCGGCAAAGGTCGTCTTCTCATTGGCGACGCGGAAGAGGTTCTGATTGGGAATGATGATCAGCGTGTCGACGAATTGCTGGAGTTCTTCAATCCCCTGTTCGCCGATGCGCATGCGGTGCTGCCCTTCGAAATGGAAAGGCTTGGTCACCACGCCGACAGCGAGGATGCCACGCTCGCGTGCGGCGCGCGCGATGACGGGTGCGGCCCCGGTGCCGGTCCCGCCACCCATTCCCGCGGTAATGAATACCATATGAGCGCCGTCAAGATACTCGAGGATGGCGTCGAGGCCCTCCTCGGCGGCGGCGCGACCAACGTCCGGTCGGGAACCCGCACCCAATCCCTGGGTAACGCTCAGCCCAAGCTGGATGCGGCGATCCGCCTTCGAGAGCGCCAACGCCTGCGCATCCGTGTTGCAGGCGAGGAACTCCACTCCCTCGAGGTTGGCGGCGATCATGTTGTTGACGGCGTTGCCGCCAGCGCCGCCGACGCCAATTACAACAATGCGCGGCTTCAGCTCATGAGCCGGCTCAGGCACGGATAGGTTGATGGTCATGTCAGCCTCCAGTTCCCCATGTTCGTCGGTAACTTCCGTAATCCGTAACGGCCGTCGACATTTCGAGCCCTTGCCGGGCTCCGGCCGCGGCGGCGCGGCCGTGGCAAGCCTACAGATTTTCCCGCAGCCACACTCCAAATCGGCCGAACACATCGCTCGGCGGCTCCTGAACGCGGCGCGCACGCGAGGGCGAACCCGCAAAGCGCGTCAACGCGTATTGAAGCAATCCCGCACAAGTCGCAAACGCAGGGCCCGCGGTCGAATCGGCGAGCCCGCCGATGCGCAGCGGGCGACCCATCCGAACTTGTTTGTCGAGAACGAGTGCTGCGAGTTCGCGCACGCCCTGAAGCTGGCTCGCACCACCCGTGAGCACCACGCGACGCCCGGCGGTACGATCGACGCCGCTTGCCTCGAGACGCCCGCGCACGAGCTCGAACGTCTCCTCGAGGCGCGGCTGAATGATGCTCACGAGAATCGATTTCGGCACATGATTGGGACTGGCATGCTCGTCTTCGCCCACCTGCGGTACGTCGACCACGTCGTGCTCGTCGGAGGATGTGGCGAACGTTGAGCCGTAGAGGGTCTTCATGCGCTCGGCGTGGACGAGCGGGGTCGACAGGCCGCGTGCGATATCGCTCGTGACGTATTGCCCGCCGACCGGAATGCAGTCGGTATAGATGACCTCGCCGTCGAAAAAGACCGAGATCGAGGTGCTCCCGCCGCCCATATCGATGCAGGTAACGCCGAGGTCCATCTCGTCCTCGACCAGCGTTGCGAGGCCGGCCGCGTAAGGCGAGACGACCAGCGCCTGCAGATCGAGATGACACCGTGCGACGCAGGTCTTGAGGTTTCGAACCGATCCCGCGGACGCGCTCACCACGTGCATGTTGACCCCGAGGCGTTCGCCATACATGCCGCGCGGGTCGCGAATTCCGTTGCTGCCGTCGATCGTGTAGCTCACGGGGATGGAGTGGATGATTTCGCGCTCGCTGGCATCGTTCAGGAGATAACCTTGTCCGAGGACGCGGCGCAGATCGGTGTCGCCGACTTCATGACCCGCGATCGAGACCTCGACCGCGACGGTCTGCGAGAGCGGGGTGCCGCACGTCAGATTGACGAAGACCTCGCGGATGGTCTCTTCCGCCATTTGTTCGGCCGCGTGCACGGCACCTCGAATCGATTCCTCGGCAGCGTCCATGTCGATAATGGCTCCCGCGCGCAGGCCACGAGACTTCTGATGCCCGATGCCGACGACACGGATATTTCCCTCGCCGCCGATCTGGGCGACGAAGCAGCAGACCTTGGTCGTGCCGACGTCGAGTGCGGCGACGAGACCGCTGCGCGGCTTGGCCAATCCCCTCTTCATCGGCATCCCCATTTGCTGCCTTGTTGCTTCATCCCTTGGGTCATCGCGGCGTCACGTGTTCTTGCCGGGCTTGCCCTGGCGTGCCGCGGCGTCGGGCGAAAGCCGGACGATGAGACGGTCGGGCAAACGCAGATCGATCAGCACGATGTCGCGCTCGAACAGGCGCTCTTTGGCGTCGAGGTCTGCAAGGCGCTGCAAGGCTTCGTCCGGATTGATCTCGGGCAGGCGCACGTCGATGCCTTCGTTGAGGTGAAGATTCCAACGGCGGTTTCCGACCCAAATGCCGGATTCGACATGGCGCGCGAGTTCGGGCACTTTCGCGAGCATGTCGAGGAAAGCAGGTGCCTGCTTGGGAGCCCCTTCGCCGACGACCATCGGGAGCTGAGCGAAGCGCGCGACGTCAGCACCCTCGATCACCTTGCCTTCCCGGTCGACGAGCTTGATCCTGCCGCCCGATTGCCAGAGTGCGAGCGGGGTGCGCTCCTCAATGGTCACGAAGACGAGGCTCGGCCAGCGCCGCTCGACCGAGGCGGCGCGAACCCAGGGGAGCGATTCGAGCCGCTCGCGCGCCGCGCCGAGGTCGAGGCCGAGAAGCGGTGCGCCGCGCTTCGCACCCAGTGCAGCGAGAAGTTCCTGCGCGGTGGTCTCATGCCGGCCTTCGACCATCACATCGCCGACGCGCAGGCCGAGGCCGGATGTCGTTTGAAGTCCGGCATCGAGCAAGGCGAGCAAAGTCCTTTCAGCCGTCCCGCTCCGCCAAACCCAGGCTCCGGCGACGCAAACAAGCGTTGCAAGGAGCGCTGCACCTCCGTAGCGAACCACCGCACCGAGCCAACGCGGTGTCGGTCGACGCCAGCGCGGCTTTGCCGCGGGGAGCGATGGGGCGGTTACTTGTCGCATGCCGCGTTCTCCACCATCCAGGTGACGAGCTCGGAAAAGGACATGCCGATGTGCGCCGCCTGCTCGGGCACGAGCGAAAGCGGCGTCATTCCGGGTTGGGTATTGATTTCGAGGAGATAAATCTCGCCGATGCGCGCGGTGTCGTCGTAGCGGAAGTCGGCGCGCGAGACACCTCTGCAACCGAGCACTTCGTGCGCACGTGCGGCGAACTCCATGCATTGCTGCGCGATTCGTTCGGGGATGGGGGCGGGAACCAGGTGAGTGGTCTTGCCCTCCGTATATTTCGCGGCGTAGTCGTAAAAACCGCTCAACGGACGAAGCTCAGTCACGGCGATCGCCTTGTCGCCCATGACCGAGACCGTCAGCTCTCGCCCCGGAATGAAGCGCTCGACAAGCACCTCGTCGCCATAGGGCCAGGCATCGCGCTCGAAGGGCATTGCGTTGTCGCCAAGGTTGACGATGCGCACGCCGACACTCGATCCTTCGGAGACCGGTTTCACGACATAGGGGCGCGGCATGATGTCGCCTCGGAGGACAAGGTCGCGGTGCACGACCTTTCCGTCGGCAACGGGGATTCCAACCGACTGGAACAAGCGCTTCGCCATCGGTTTGTTCATGGCGAGCGCGGAGGCGAGCAATCCGGAATGAGTGTAGGGGACGCCGAGAATGTCGAGCACACCCTGAACGCAACCATCCTCGCCCCAGCGGCCGTGAAGCGCGTTGAAAACCACGTCCGGCAACGGCTCGAGTGCTGCTACGAGCTTTGGCAGGTTGCGCTCGACGACGATTTCGCTCACCTCGTAGCCGGCTTGACCCAGCGCCCTTGCGCATGCCTTCCCGCTCGTGAGGGATACTTCCCGCTCCGCCGACCACCCGCCCATGAGCACCGCGACATGCTTCGTCATGGCGATACCTGCGGGATGGGCCGCAAGCCGCCCGCGGGCGGCACGCCGACGATGCGGATTTCCCAGCGAAGCTTGACCCCGCTCGTCTCACAAACGCGCAGGCGGACTTCTTCGCCGAGCGCTTCGAGATCGGCGGCGGTCGCACCGCCGACATTGATCAGGAAATTGCAGTGCTTTTCCGAAACCATGGCGCCGCCACAGCGAAGGCCGCGGCAACCGGCCTTGTCGATCAGTTGCCATGCTTTACGGCCCGCAGGATCGGCGCCATCCGGGTTTGCGAAGGTGCTGCCGCCGGTGCGGCTGCGAATCGGCTGGCTATCCTCGCGCGCACTTTGGATCTCTTGCATGCGCTTGGCGATCGAGGATCGGTCGCCCGGTGCTGCCTGGAGGAGTGCTCCCGTAAAAATCCAATCCTCGGGTGCAGCACAATGTCGATAGGAGAGGCCGAGGGCCGAGAGGGGCAAGCGATGGAGATGCCCGGCGAGATCGATCGCTTCCGCCTCCACCAATGCGTCCTTGATCTCGCGGCCGTAAGCACCGGCATTCATGCGCAAGGCGCCGCCGATCGTACCGGGAATCCCGGAGAGGAACTCTAGTCCGGCCAAGCCGGCTTCGGCAGCACTCAACGCGACATTGAGATCGAGCGCACCCGCACCCGCGCGCAGCCTCGTACCTTCGACCTCGATCCCCGCAAATTCGCGCCCGAGCCTGATCACCACGCCGGGCACGCCGCCGTCTCGAACCAAAAGGTTCGATCCGACGCCGATGACCGTTACGGGCACGTCGACGGGCTTTGCGGCAAGGAATGCGGCGAGGTCTTCGCGGTCGGCGGGCCGGAACATCACTTCCGCCGCACCGCCGACACGGAACCACGTAATCCGGTCGAGGGGCGCGTTCTCCGTAAGTCGTCCCCGAACGGGCGGGAGCCGCTCGATAACGTGGAGCGGGAGTTGCTTTGCGGCCATCATCCGTTTGCCCCGCTTCGTTGGCCCGCACGCCGCGAAAATTGCGCCTCGAGCTCCGCCGGTAGCGCGTGCGCCCAATTCGTGATGCTGCCCGCCCCAACGCAGACAACCATGTCGCCCGGTTCCGCCACCTCGGCGACGATGCCGGCAAGCTCGGCGGGATCGGCGAGCGGGATCACTCTGCGATGGCCGTGGCTGCGCAGTCCCTCGACGAGCGCGTCGCGGCCGACCCCTTCGATGGGCTGCTCGCCTGCCGCGTAGACCTCCGCGACAATCACGGCATCCGCCTCGTTGAAGCAGGTGCAAAAATCCTCGAATAGATCGTGAAGGCGCGTATAGCGGTGGGGCTGCATGACCGCGATGACTCGACCGTGGCAAGCCGTCCTCACCGCGCGCATCACCGCTGCGATCTCGACCGGGTGGTGGCCGTAGTCATCGATGACGCGGATACCCGCGACTTCGCCAATCACGGTGAGCCGACGCTTCACTCCCGCGAAGCTCGCGAGCGCCTTGCGGATCGTCGCCTCCTCCATTCCCATCTCGTAGGCGATGGCGATGGCGGCGAGGGAATTTTGCACGTTGTGCTGGCCGAGCATGGGGAGCGTGAGCCCCTCGAAGCGTTTTTCCTCGCCCCGGAACCGGTCGGCGACTGTGACCGTGTAGCGCGAACCGCTTGGGCCCAGTGTTACGTCGGAGGCACGCACGTCGGCTTGCGGGCTCATGCCATATGTAATGATCTTGCGGTCGAGCACGCGGGGGATGAGGGCCTGCACCTCCGGATGGTCGATGCAGAGCGCTGCGAAACCGTAGAACGGGATATTCTGGACAAAGGATGCAAACGCGTCGCGCACCTTGTCGAAGCTTCCGTAAAAATCGAGGTGCTCGGGATCGATGTTGGTCACGACGCAGATCGTGGCCGGCAGTTTGACGAAAGTGCCGTCGGATTCGTCGGCCTCGACCACCATCCATTCGCCGCTGCCGAGGCGCGCGTTAGTGCCGTAGGCGTTGATGATGCCGCCATTGATCACGGTCGGGTCGATGCCCGCCGTCTCCAGCATCGCGGCGACCATCGAAGTCGTCGTCGTCTTGCCGTGGGTTCCCCCGACCGCGACCGACCATTTGAGCCGCATCAGCTCGCCGAGCATTTCCGCGCGTCGTACGATCGGCATGAGCCGCTCGCGTGCGGCCTTGACCTCGGGATTGTCCGATTTGATCGCCGATGAGACGACGACGACCTCGGCTTCACCGAGATTTTCCTCGCGATGGCCGAGTGCAATCGGGATCCCGAACGTTCTGAGGCGGCGGACGTTGGCGCTATCCGAGACGTCACTGCCCTGAACCTTGTAACCGAGATTGTGCAAAATCTCGGCGATGCCGCTCATGCCGATGCCGCCGATGCCGACGAAGTGGATGATCCCGATATCGAGAGGCAGTGTCCTCATTCCGCGGCAACTTTCATGGGCTGGGGGTTTCCGTTGGCCGGCAACAGCCGCTCCGCGAGCGAGGCGAGCCGCTCGGCGGCATCGATTCGCGCAACCGCCTGCGCTGCGCGCGCGGCGGCAGCGAGCGCTTCGGGGAGCGTGATAAGCGCTTCGAGCCGGCTTGCGAGTTTGGCCGCATCGAAATGTCGCTCCGGGATCAGCCAGGCCCCGCCTGCGGCGTCGATGGCCTGCGCGTTTGCGAGTTGGTGGCCGTCGATCGCATGGGGGTAGGGAACGAGAATCGCCGGCCGGCCGGAAGCCATGAGTTCGGCGCAGGTCGAAGCACCGGCGCGGCAGATAGCGAGGTGGCACGCCGCGAGTCGTGCGGGCATGTCGTCGAAGAAGGGCTGAATGTCGGCCGCGACCCCGCAGGCACTGTAAGCGGCGCGCACGGATTCCACATCCTCCGGCCGCGCCTGCTGGCCAACGGCGATCCGCCCGCGCAGGCTTTGCGGGAGTTGCGCTATTGCCGCAGGCACGATGTGTGCGAACACGCGAGCGCCCTGGCTTCCGCCGGTCACGAGGAGCTTGAACGGGCCGTCAGCCTTGAAGGCGAAGGGCGGCTGCGTCGCAAGAACCGCGATGTCCGCGCGGACGGGATTGCCGGTCACCACGATCTTCACCCGGTCGGTCTGGCGGACGGCCGCGGTGTCCTCGAACGAGGTCGCGATGGATCGCACATAAGGGGCGAGCAGACGATTGGCGCGACCGAGGATCGCATTCTGCTCGTGAAGGGCCGTAGGGAGACGGGCGAGGACGGCCGCGGCCATCGTCGGCAGTGCGGCGTAGCCGCCAAAACCCAAAACGGCGTCGGGCTTCATCGATGAAATGCAGGATCGCGCCTCGAGAAAGCCGATGCCCAAGCGAAACGTCGCCGCGACACGTTGAAGGACGCTGCGGCCGGAGATTCCACCCGCCGCGATCGTGCGCACCGCCGAACCGGCGAATTTTTCGGTATGGGCCGCACCCCTGCGGTCGGTCACCAACAGGACGCGATGGCCCCGCGCAAGCAAGGTGCGCGCCGTTGCCTCGGCGGGAAACATGTGCCCGCCGGTTCCACCTGCGGCCAGGAGGATGAGACGGGGTGCTCCGGTCATCCGATTCCTCCCGGTCCCACGCGCCGGCGGGTCAGTGCTAGGACCATCCCCATCCCGAGCGCCAGGGCGAGGAGGGAGGACCCGCCATAGCTGATGAAAGGCAACGTCATACCCTTGGTCGGCATGAGATGCAGCTCGGACGCCATGTTGACGACGGCCTGAAGCCCGAACTGCACAAGAAGGCCCGCACCCGATAACAGCACGAAGAGGTTCTGCTCCTCCAACAGCCGACCGATGCCGCGCAGGATGACGAAGCCAAAGATCGTCACGATCCCAAGGCAGGCGAAGAGCCCGAACTCCTCGCCGGCAACCGCGAAAACGAAGTCGCTGTGCGCGTCCGGAAGGTGGAGCTTTGCGACACCCTCGCCGGGGCCGCGCCCGTAGAGGCCGCCATTCGAGAACGCTTCCATCGCGCGCTCGACCTGATAGCTGTCGCCCGACTGCGGATTGAGAAAGCGGTCGACGCGGCTCGCTACGTGCGGGAGCGTGAAATAGGCGGCTACGAGTGCCGCCATCCCGAGTGTGGTGAAAAGGACGACCCAATACATGCGCAATCCCGCAAGGAAGAATTGGGCGAACCACACGGCAGAGACGACGAAGAGCATGCCAATGTCGGGTTGTGCTGCGAGGATCGCAGCGACGGCGAAGTAGAGTACGATCGCGATGAAGTTGCCCGGGATTCGTGCGCCTTGACGCTGCCCGGCGAACATCCACGCGGTCACCACCGCAAAGGCGGGCTTGATGAATTCCGAGGGCTGAATCGAAAGGCCCGCGAGATAGATCCAACGCCGAGCGCCCTTGATCTCCGTGCCGATCGCCGGCGTGAGCGCCATCAGGGCGAAAGCGATCAGGAACACGACGACCGCAAGCCGGCGCACGCCGCGCGGCTCGAGGAGCGAGACGGCCAACATGAGCGCCAGCGCAATCGGGAGATAGAAAAGTTCGCGTTTCACGAAATAGAAGGAGTCGTAGCCGATCCGGGCCGCAACCGAGGGACTCGCGGCGAGGCACAGGATGATGCCCAACAGGGCGAGGGCGCCGATCGCGACAAGGAGCCACTTGTCGACCGTCCACCACCAGCGGCCAATGACGCTTCTGTCGGTGCGGGCGAAGGTCATGGTCATGCGCGAACCTCGGCATTGCGCCGCGGCCCGTCCGCTCCGGGCAACGCACCGACGAGTGCGCGGAACGCTTCGCCGCGGGCCTCGAAATTCTCGAATTGGTCCCAAGACGCACAGGCAGGCGAAAGCAGAACCACGGGCCGGACGGCGCGCTCGCGCGTCGCGGCCGCATTCGCCGCCACGACGGCCTTGGCGAGTGTTCCGCAATGCGTGTGGGGTACTCTCCCTTCGAGTGTGCGCGCGAAATCCCCGGCCGCTTCACCGATGAGGTAGGCATGCGCGATGCGACCGAAGTGGTGTGCAAGCGACGCGATGCCGCCTTCCTTGGCCCGCCCGCCCGCGATCCAATGGATATGCTCGTAGCAGACGAGGGCTTTTTCCGCTGCGTCTGCGTTGGTGGCCTTGCTGTCGTTGACGAAGCGCACGCCGCCGATCGTGGCGATGAGTTCCTGGCGGTGCGCCAATCCGGGGAAGCTTTCGAGATGGACGGCGATAGCACTTGGGGATGCGCCCGTGGGTTTCGTCGCTGCGTAAGCGGCGGCGGCGTTCTGCCAGTTGTGCCGGCCGGGCAGGGTCGGGATTCGCCTGAGGTCCGCGACCTCGGTCTCGGGCCCATCGGCTGCGTCGATGAGCAGGCCGTCGGGCGCATATACACCGCGCTGCAGGCGGCGCTTTGCGGAAATCGGCACGACGATCCGGTCACTCTTTTTGGTCAGCGCCTCGAAAATGCCCTCTGAATGGGCGTCGTCGACGCCGATGACGGCGGTGCAAGGCTTCGTCTGGCGATCGAAGATGTGCGCCTTGGCGCGGACGTAGCCCTCCATCCCGCCGTGACGGTCAAGATGGTCGGGTGTGATATTGGTTAGGACCGCAACGTCGAATGCGAGCGATGAGAGGAGTTCGAGCTGGTAGGACGACAGCTCGAGCACGTAGATGCCGTGCCGGTCGAGCGGGGCAAGTTCGAGGGCCGGCGTGCCGAGATTGCCGCCGACTTCGACCCGCCGTCCGGCGCTGCGGAGGACGTGGCCGATAAGCGCTGTCGTGGTCGATTTCCCATTGGTGCCAGTGACGCCGATATAAGCGGCGTCCCGCTGGCTCCGCGCCAAAAGCTCAACGTCGCAGACGATTTCGAGACCGGCATCGCGGGCACGCACCGCAATCGGATGCGGCTTCGGATGGGTGTGAGGAATGCCGGGACTCCACACGATGGTGCGTGCACGGGCGAGATCTGCCCCTGTGAGATCGACGACCGGCACGCCCGAAGAGGCTGCCGTGGCACGGCGTGCTGGATTGTCATCCCACGCCCAAACCTCGGCGCCGCTTCGCAGCAGCGACCTTGCGCTCGCCATCCCGCTTTTGCCGAGGCCCATCACGGCGACCGGCTGCCCGGCCAGTGAGGCGACTTCGATCATGTGCCTCACCTCAGCTTCAGCGTGGATAGGCCGGCCAACGCCAGAATCGACGCGATGATCCAGAACCGGATGACGATCGTCGACTCCTTCCAGCCCTTCTTCTCGAAGTGATGGTGGAGCGGCGCCATGCGGAAGACGCGCTTGCCGGTGAGCTTGAAGGATGCGACCTGGACCATGACCGAGACGGTCTCGAGCACGAAAAGACCGCCCACGATCGCAAGCACCAGCTCGTGCTTGGTGATGACGCTGATGGCGCCCAACGCGCCGCCGCACGAAAGCGAGCCGGTGTCGCCCATGAAGACCATCGCCGGCGGCGCATTGTACCAAAGAAAGCCGAGTGAGGCGCCGACGAGTGCCCCGCAAAAAACCGCGAGCTCGCCGCTTCCGGCCACATAGTGAAGCTGGAGATAGTTCGCAAAGACCGTATTGCCGACCACGTAGGAGATAAGACCGAACACGCTCGCCGCGATCATGACCGGCACGATCGCGAGGCCGTCCAGTCCATCCGTAAGATTGACCGCATTCGATGCCCCCGCGATGACGAATGCGGCGACGGGCAAAAAGAACCAGCCGAGCTGCAAGAGCACGGCCTTGAAGAAAGGTACGGCGAAACTCGTATTGAGCGGGGAAGGTGCATGCTGCATCACCCACAGGGCGGCGAGGAGGGCGATCGTGACCTGGCCGAGAAACTTGACCCTGCTCGGCAAGCCTTTGCTCGAGCGGCGGCTGAGCTTCAGGTAGTCATCGGCGGCGCCGATCGCCCCGAAGCCGAATGTCACGAACATCACGAGCCAGACATAACCGTTCGTCACGTCGGCCCAGAGCAGCGTGCTGAGCGTGAGGGCCGCGAGGATGAGTACGCCCCCCATCGTAGGCGTGCCTTTTTTGGTGATGAGGTGGCTCTCGGGCCCGTCGTCGCGGATCGGTTGGCCTTCGCGCTGCTTGCGCTTGAGCCAGGCGATGAAATGCGGCCCGAGCCAGAAGCTAATGAAGAGTGCCGTCGCGATCGCCCCGCCGGTGCGGAACGTGATGTACCGAAATAGGTTGAGCGGTCCGAAATCTTCGGCGAGGGGGGAAAGGATGTCGTAGAGCATTTCTTGTTGTTCCTTACCCGTTGACCGCATGGGGCATCTGGTGGAGTGCTAGGAGTGCATCCACCACCTTCGCCATGCGCGAGCCAAGCGAGCCTTTGACGGTCACAACGTCCCCGGGACGGATCTGTTCCACGAGAATCTTCGCAAGCGCTTCGGAAGTCTCGGCGTGGGCGCCGCGCATCTCGGCCGGCAGCGCCTCGTGAAGTGCCCGCATGAATGTACCGGCGCTGAACACGAGATCGATGCGCCCGGCGCGCAAGGCGCTCTCGAGACTTGCGTGGAGATGCCTCGATTCTGGTCCAAGCTCAAGCATGTCGCCGAGGGCCGCGATCCTTCGCCCCGCCGCACCGGGCTTCGAATTCGCAAGGATTTCGATAGCACCGCGCATCGATGCGGGCGACGCATTGTAGCTGTCGTCGATCAACTCGAAGCTGCCGCCCGCCATTTCGACGCGATGGCGCTTGCCGCGACCCTTCGGCGCCGCAAGCTCCTTGAGCGTTGCGGCCGCCTGGTCGACATCGGCGCCGACCGCATGCGCGGCGGCGAGCACGGCTAGGCTGTTGAACGCCCAATGCCGGCCTGGCACACCCAGTCGAAATTTGATCTCGCGGCCATCGAAAGAGGCGCCCACATCGCTGCCGTTTCGCACTGGCTTGTAAGACGTGAGCCGCATTTGCGCTTCGCGATGAGCGCCGAAGCTGATGACGCGGTCCACGCCCGCCGCGTAGGCGCTTACGATAAGGACCGGGAAGAACGGATTATCGCGGTTGAGGATTGCGACCCCGCCGCGCATGCCCGAGAAGATTTCAGCCTTCGCCTCGGCGATCGCCATGACCGTGTCGAAGTATTCCATGTGCACCGCGGCGACGGTGGTGATGATTGCGACGTGGGGGGCCACGAGAACCGAGAGTGGGGCCAGTTCGCCCGGATGGTTCATGCCAAGCTCGAAGACGCCGTATTGCGCATCGCGCGGCATGCGCGCAAGCGAAAGCGGCACGCCCCAAAGATTGTTGAGGCTCGCCGCACTTGCCGTCGTCTTCCCCTGACGCTCGAGCACGAGCTTGAGGGCTTCCTTGGTGCCGGTCTTGCCAACGCTGCCGGTGACCGCGATCACCTTGGCGTTCGTGCGCGCACGCGCGGCGCGGCCCAGGGCTTCGAGTGCGGCCTGGGTGTCCTCGACGACGACGAGCGGGGCCGCATCGCAGCCACGGGGTATTGCGGCCACGACCGCGGCGACAGCACCAGCCTCAAGTGCCGCGGCGACGAAGTCATGCCCGTCGACACGCGGACCCTTGATTGCAACGAAGAGGTCGCCTGGCTCGGCACTTCGGCTGTCGATCGAAACCCCACTTGCATGCCATGTCGCGTTGCTCACCCCGCCGGTCGCTCGCGCAACCTCATCCGAGCGCCAGATTTGAGTCCTTACGGCAGTCATTTGACGGTCCCGTCGAGGGCCGAAGCGACTGCCCGCACCACTTCCGCGTCGTCGAAGGGAATCGTCTTGTCCCCCACGATCTGCCCGCGTTCATGGCCCTTGCCCGCGATCACCAGCGTGTCGCCCGCTTCAAGCGAGCGCATCGCCGTTTCCACCGCCGCCGCACGGTCGCCGATTTCGAGCGCACCCGGGCAATCCGCGAGAATCTGGCTGCGGATGGCGCTCGGATCCTCCGTGCGAGGATTGTCGTCGGTCACGATCGTCCGGTCGGCAAGCCTCGCGGCGATGGCGCCCATCTGGGGCCGCTTGCCGGCGTCGCGATCGCCGCCACAGCCGAAGACGACGACCAGACGGCGCTCGGTATGACGACGAAGGGCATGGAGGACCGCTTCGAGTGCGCCGGGCTTATGGGCGTAGTCGACGAATATGGCTGCCCCGTTGGAAAGGCGGGCGATGCGCTGCATTCGACCGGGAACACCTTGCAGGTGAGGCAACGATGCGATCGCCGCGTGCGCATCTCCACCGGAGCCGACGACGAGACCGAGGGCGGCAAGCAGATTGCCGGCTTGGAAATCGCCCACCAGTCCGACCGATACCTCATGACGACGGCTCTCATAGACGAAGTGGACCGTCTGGCCGGTTGCACTGGCGCGCACGCTCTCGAGGCGCAAGGTCTCGCCGTTGACGCCGTAGCTCAGCACCCGAAGCCCGCGCACCCGGCAAGTCTCCAAAAGTGCGCCGTATTCGGGCACATCGGCGTTCAGAACGGCACTGGCGCCATCCGCCATCACCTCGGCGAACAAGCGGCGCTTCGCCGCGAAATAAGCCTCCATCGTCGGGTGATAATCGAGATGGTCGCGGTTCAAATTGGTGAAGGCGGCGGCGCGCACCGCGACCCCGTCGAGGCGATATTGGTCGAGGCCATGAGAGGACGCTTCCATGGCCACATGGTCGATGCCCGCGGCGGCGAGATCGGCCAAATCCTTGTGGAGCGCTATCGGATCCGGGGTGGTGAGGCTGCCATAGCGCGTGAGGCCGGGCGCGATGATGCCGAGCGTGCCGAGGCTCGCGGCCTGGAAACCGAGTTCGGTCCAGAGCTGGCGTGTGAAGCACGCGATCGAGGTTTTTCCGCTGGTTCCGGTCACGGCGGCGACCACGCGCGGTTGGCGGCGGTAAAATCGCGCCGCCATGAGCGCAAGCCGTCGACGCGGGTTCGGATCGGCGACAAATGCGACGCCACGCCTGAGCGGCATCCGGTCGGCATCGGCGAGGATGGCGACGGCACCTCGTTCGACCGCGTCAGCGATGAATTCCCGTCCGTCGGTTTTTGCGCCGGGCAAGGCCGCAAAAAGATAACCGGGTTCGACCCGTCGTGAGTCGGACGCAAGGCCGAGGATGTCGATCTCGGCCCAGGCAGGGTCATTCAGTGCGGTGTAAGCAACTCCGTTCATCAGCTCAATTAAGCGCAAGCTTCCGTTCCTGTGGATTGATCTGCACCCAAAGTGCCCGCTCGATCGCCGGGTCCTTCTCGTCGATCGGCATGACGCCGAGGAGAGGGGCAATGCGTTGCACGACGCGGTTGACCACCGGCACCGCGGTCCAGCCGCCGGTCGCGTAGCCGTGCGTCTGCTTTGTCGCGTGGGGCTCGTCATAAAACGCGAGCACCACATATTTCGGGTTGGTCATGGGGAACGCCCCGACGAATGAGGAGAGGAGCGCTTTTTTCGCATATCCGTGGAGCGACGCTTTCTCCGCCGTGCCGGTCTTTCCGCCGAGAAGATAGCCGGGAATAGAACCTTCCTTGGCCGTGCCGTCGGTGACTACGAGGCGCATCAGGCGGCGCATCTCATCCGAGGTGCCCTCGGAGATGACGCGCACGCCCGATGCGTCTTCGCCCGCCCGGCGCTTGAGCAAAGTGGGGTCGTGGAGAATTCCGCCGTTCACAACCGCCGCACTCGCGGCTGCAACCTGGATCGGCTCGACCGACACGCCATGCCCGAATGCGATGGTCATGGTGTTGATCGGGCGCCACTGGGCGGGAAAGGCGGGCTCGCCGAGTTCGTCGATCTCGAGCTTGGATTGCGACAAAAGCCCCAGCCGGTCGAGGAACTCGTGCTGGACCGTCCCGCCGAAGTCGAGCGCCATCCTGGCGGCCCCGATGTTGGACGAATACATGAAGATTTCGGGCACGGTAAGGGCCCGCCGCATGTTGTGGTAGTCGTTGATCGTGAAGCGGGCGATCTGGATCGGATGCGAGGCGTCGTAGCTGCTCGTCAGTTTGGAAGTACCGGTCTCTAACGCCATCGCCGCCGTGAACACCTTGAAGATCGATCCCATCTCGTAGACGCCGAGCGTCATGCGGTTGAAGCGCTCGTCATCGCCCGCCTCGCCCGCCTTGTTCGCGTCAAAGTCCGGAAGCGAGACCATGGCGAGCACTTCGCCCGTGCGCGCATCGAGCACCGCACCGCCCGCCGCCGCGGCCTGGTATTCCGCCATGCCTTGGGCAAGCTCCTCGCGCAGGACGTGCTGAATCCGGAGGTCGAGCGAGAGGACGAGCGGCGAGCCACCCTTCGACAACGTTTCATCGAAGTGGCGTTCGATGCCGGCCATGCCGTGATTGTCGACGTTGGTAAAGCCGACGACGTGCGCAGTCAAGACGCCATGCGGATAAACGCGCCGATCCTCGCGCTGGAAGTAGAGGCCGGGCAGGCCGAGACGATTGACCTCATACTCCTGACGTGGGCTCAAACTGCGTTGGATCCAAACAAAGCGCTGCTCTCTTGTCAGTTTTTCCTCGATCTCCTTTACCTTGAGCTCGGGCAAAACCCGCACGAGCTGGCGTGCGGTATCGGCCGCGTTACGGATCTCCTTCGGGTCCGCGTAAAGCGAGGCCGTCTCCAAGCTGGTCGCGAGAAGCACGCCATTGCGGTCGACGATATCCGCGCGCTCGAGCGGCAAGCGCGTGGCGCGCTCCGCATGCTCGGGTGAGGGCTCCTTCGGCTGGCTGAAGACTGTGACGTCGACGAGGCGAAAGGCGATGACCGCGAACGCGATGGTGAAGAGGCCGGCGCAAAAGACCAGACGATTGCGGCCGATCTCGAGTGCTTGCTTGTTCGCACCTTCAAGGCGCACCGGACCGCCGTTACAGGCGGCGTCGTGGTGCGGATGGCAGGGGTTCTGCCGCCAAAGCTTCATCATAGCGTGTCCTTCGCAAGGGTTACACTGCCGCTTCGACCCTTTTGGGGCCGGGGAACCGGCAGTGGTATGGCAGGAGGAATGGGTGCCGTAGCACTCGGCGACGCATCGTCGGGCTGCGGCGCAGCAGGTGCTGGGCGCATCGGCAGATCGTCGAATCTGCCATATTGCTTACCCGCGAGCGGTTGGAGATTGAGATATTTGCGCGCGAGGGCCTCGATGTGCTCGGGCTGATTTCGGTAGCTCCATTCCGCTTTGAGCACGTGAATGGTTTCCTCGTTCTGGAGAATCTCGCGATTGATGCGAGTCAGCTTCTCTTCAAGTCCCTGGACCTGGTACTTGAGCTGAAAGAGCGCGAAGCCGAGCGCCAACACGAAGGCGAGCCAGAGCCATGTTGCTCGATGCATCATGGGACCTCCTCGGCCGGGGAAGCCTCAACGGGCCACGCAGCGGCGCCCGTGCGCACGGCCGCGCGTAGGCGTGCCGAACGCGCCCGCGGATTGCTTGCGATTTCATCGTCCTTGGGCCGCATCGCCTTCTTGGCGATGAGTTCGAAGCTCGCAGCACGGGGTGCGACCTCGCCTGGCAGCAGCCGCGATTTCGACGCTCCGACCGCGCTGCGGGCCTTGAGAAAGCGCTTTATCTTGCGATCTTCGAGGGAGTGAAACGCGACGACGGCGAGCCGGCCGCCGGGTGCGAGAATCCGCTCCGCCGCCGCGAGGCCGCGGTCAAGCTCGCCAAGTTCGTCGTTCACGTGGATGCGCAGTGCTTGAAAGGTTCGCGTCGAGGGGTCGATGCCGTCGCGTCCCTGGCGGACGACACGGCGGATGATGGTGGCGAGGCGGCCCGTCGTGTCGATCGGTGCCTCGGTACGGGCCGCCACGATCGCACGGGCGATCTGGCGGGCAAACCTTTCCTCGCCATAATGGTGAATGATGCGGGCAAGCGATGCTTCGTCGAGGGTGTTGACGATATCGGCGGCACTGGCGCCGTCCCGTTCCATGCGCATGTCGAGCGGGCCGTCCGCGCGAAAGGAGAACCCGCGCGCGGGGTCGTCGATCTGGATGGAGCTCACGCCGAGATCGAGGGCAACGCCGTCGACCGCCGTGATGTCATGCTTTGCGAGCAGGTCGCCCATCTCGCCGTAGCGGCCGGAAAGCAGCGTGAGGCGGTCTTCGTAGTGCTGCACGAGCCGCTCCCCGCGCTCGAGCGCCACCGGGTCGCGATCGATTCCCCAAACCGTGCAGCGGGCGGCTCGAAGCAAAGCCTCGGAATAGCCGCCGAGGCCGAACGTGCCGTCGACATAGATTCCATCGTCACGTGGGGCCAGCACGGAAAGCACTTCGCGCAGCATGACCGGCACGTGGCCGCCGGGGAGGCCATTCGCCGCGATCATGGCGCGCCTCCAGCACCGCCGTCGCCTTCGCCCGGCGCGCCCTGGGGCGGGCGGACCTTGAGCGTCATGCCCTGGCGCCGCGCGCGCTCGCGCGCCTCGGCCGCAAAGCTCTCTCGCCCTTTGGGCTCCCAAATCTGAAAGCGAGGGCCTTGTCCGACGAAGGCCGCAAGCTCGGTTATTCCCGAATGGTCGATGAGCGCTTGGGGCAGCATGATGCGCCCTTCGGAATCGAACGGGAGCTGATGGGCTTCGGCGAAAATGGTGGCGGCGAGGTCTTCCTGTTGATCGGAGAAGGTCTCAACGTCGTAAAGGCTTCGGGCCAACTGGTGCATGAAGTCGATGGCGCAACATTCGAGGGCTTTGTGCTTGAAGGAGGGGAACGCGACGACACCGCTAAAGCTCTGGCCCGCAATGGCGGAACGGAAGCTCGCCGGAACGGACACGCGCCCTTTCCGATCGACCTTGTTCACCACCGTTCCGACGAACAGCGCCATGCTGCCCCCAACTGGACCGCCAGCACGGTCCGAACTTCCCCGGCATCACCCGCCTGCGCTTGGTTGGCGGGATGCTATCCTTGGGAAAACATGGGATAACATGGGATAAAATGGCCGTCAATGGATTTTCATAGTAAAAGCGAAGGCTTAGCCAAGAGATTTCGCCTGCTCGATTTGAAGCCGCGAAGGTCATCCAAGACCAAAGGTGCCACGTTGCTGAAGGAACGGCGCACATTCATTCACGGGATTGAGGCGGAAATTTGTTCTCAAAATGTTCTTTCACGGATTTTCATGGGTCTCACCTTGCAGTCTCTGCAAGGGCCGCGTTGTTTTCCAATTCGCGGGAATCGAGAAATGCCAGACGGCCTATAAGCCGGGTTCTGTCTTCGCCATCGGATCAATGACCCTGGGCGAAGGATGGCCATTCATCTGGGACGCCCGTTGCCGGGCGCCTCGCGCGACCTACCCGGATGGCAGCGCAGAAACTCGCCTGCTAACAATGAGTTAGCGGCCATCCCTACTTGGTCTTGCTCCCGGTGGGGTTTGCCCTGCCGCCCCCGTCGCCGGGGGCGCGGTGCGCTCTTGCCGCCCCATTTCGCCCTTACCGGCACCCGTTTCCGGGCCGGCCGGCGGAATATTTTCTGTGGCACTGTCCCTGGGGTTGCCCCCGCCGGGTGTTACCCGGCACCGCGTTTCCGTGGAGCCCGGACTTTCCTCCCCCCGGCCATGCCGGCCGGAAGGCGGCCATCCGGCCGTCTGGCGCCTTAGAGGTACGCGCCGGGTGGAATGGGGTCAAGACCTCCTGGCGGCCGCTTGCCAGCAGAGGCACGCCCAGCGCGCTATTCGGTCGGCAACCGGCCCAAAAGGTGATGCAGCAGGCTGACCGTCTCCGGGTCGGCGACGCCATCGACGCATCGCTGGCGGAAATGCCGCTGGAAGGCGGTTACGACCGCTTCCGTGGTTGGATCGTAGAGTCCTGTCCCTTCAACGCCGTAGCCAAAGCCGGATAGGGCAAGCTGGAGATTTGTAACGGCCGGACCTGAGGCACCGGGGCCAAGTCGGCTGGCGTTGGCGGAAATCCGAAAGCTCGCATCCGGCCAGAGGCCAACTCCGGCGCGCGCGAGCCGCGCCCAGTCGAAACGCTCGCCCGGGTCTTGCTTTCGCGTGGGAGCCACGTCGGAGTGCCCAAGGACCCGATGCGCGGGAATGGGATGGTGCGCAAGGATTGCCCTGGCGAGGTTTTCAAGGGCTTCCATCTGCGCCTCAGGGAAATCGCGATAGCCGAACTCGTGGCCTGGATTGACCAGTTCGATCCCGATCGAATGTGCGTTCACATCGCGAATGCCTGCCCAATGGCTGACACCCGCGTGCCAGGCCCGACGTTCCTCGGCCACCAGACGGTAACAGGCGCCGTCCTCGTCGATGGCGTAATGGGCGCTGACTTTCGCCGCAGGATCGCATAGCCGTTCGAGTGCGGCACGACACGTCGTCATTCCGGTATAGTGAAGAAGAAGGATATCGATCGCACCGCCGGCCGGACGCGTGTCGTGGTTGGGTGAGGGATGTTCGATGAAACGCGGTTCGTTCACGATCTCTCGACTCCCACCGTGCAAACGATCGTCTAGCTCAGGCGCAGGTTCGAGTAGCTTAGCATGGCGAGCATGAAGTCGTCGGCGCTCGCTTCGGCCAAAAAATCTTCGAAGCGGGTCGCGCCGCCGTCCGCAGCACTTATTGCCTTTCGTCCTTGCCGGCTCCAAATGCGGGGAGTAGCGTCGATCCCCGGTGCATTCGCACCGGGTCATGCCGTCACGAGTGCCGGCGAGGAGACATTGGATGAGTGCAGTGCCGAAGACTTCTTCTGAACCGAGGCTCAAGGCGGCGGCCCTCGATGAACTCAAGGCGCTGTTGGGCGAACGCTTCACGACCGCGATGGCGGTGCGTCAGCTTCATGGCAAGGACGAGTCGAGCTTCGCGGCCGTACCGCCGGAGGCCGTCGCGTTCGCGCAATCGACCGAGGAAGTGAGCGCCATCGTCAAGATCTGCGCGCGCCACAAGGTGCCCGTCATTCCGTTTGGCACGGGTACGTCGCTTGAGGGCCATGTGCTGGCCGTTCAGGGCGGGGTGTGCGTCGATTTGAGCCAGATGAACAATATTCTCCGCGTGAGCCGCGAGGACCTCGACGTCACCGTCCAGGCCGGCGTTACGCGCAAACAGCTCAACGAGAACATCCGCGACACGGGGCTCTTCTTTCCGATCGACCCAGGCGCGGATGCGTCCTTGGGGGGCATGGCGGCGACGCGGGCCTCGGGTACGAATGCCGTGCGCTACGGCACCATGCGCGAGAACGTGCTCGGCCTCACCGTCGTGCTGCCCGACGGGCGCGTCATACGCACCGCGAAGCGCGCGCGGAAATCCTCTGCCGGGTACGATCTCACGCGACTTTTCGTAGGCTCCGAAGGAACGCTCGGCGTGATCACGGAAGTGACATTGCGCCTCTATGGCATACCGGAGGCGATTTCGGCTGCGGTTTGCCCGTTCCCTAATCTCGAGGCGGCGGTTAATACGGTCATTCAGACAATTCAGATGGGCGTGCCGATCGCGCGTATCGAACTCATCGATCCGACCGCGATGCGCGCCATCAATCGCTTCTCGAAGCTCGACTACCCCGAAGCCTTCACGCTTTTCTTCGAGTTCCACGGCAGCGAGAGCGGGGTCAAGGAACAGGTCGAGACCGTGGAGGCGATCGCGGGCGAGCACGGCGCCAACGATTTCAAGTGGGCGTCGAGGCCGGAGGAGCGAAACAAGCTCTGGCAGGCGCGCCATGACGCCTATTTCGCCTCGATCCAGTTGCGCCCCGGCTGTCGCGGCATTTCAACCGACGTGTGCGTGCCGATCTCGCGCCTTGCCGAGTGCATTCTCGAAACTCACAAGGACATCGCCAAAGCAACCATGCCGATCACCATCGTCGGCCATGTCGGCGACGGCAATTTCCATCTCCTCTTCCTGATCGATCCGAACAACGAGGCGGAGCGACACGAGGCCGAGGCTTTCAACGAGCGCATGGTCATGCGGGCTCTCGCCATGGATGGCACCTGCACGGGCGAGCACGGTGTGGGGATCGGCAAGATGGATTTTCTCGTCGCCGAGCATGGCGAGGCCGTGAGCGTGATGCGTCAGATCAAGCGGGCGATCGATCCGGATAACCTGATGAACCCGGGCAAGATCTTGCGCATTTGAACGAAAGGTTGACGCTTCCCACGCCGTAAATCGGACAGGTATTCGACATAGAGCATTTTCCGGCAAAGTGGCTGCAGGCTTGCCGTGGAAGATGCAACTAAATCACCAAAGCTGGTGCATGACCCGATTCAATCCGATCGGATCATCCGCTATTATCGCGCGGGCTTCGCGGTACAAGATGTGCCGGCGTCGAGAGTGAGAGGAGGCCCGATTTCGTGAAGAAGCTGCTGATTGGCCTTGTCGTTCTGATCGCCGGAATTTTGGCGGCGGCTTTCATCGGTCCGAGCTTTGTCGACTGGAACCAGTACAAGGGCGAAATCGCGTCCCGGATCGAGGCGGCGACCGGGTGCAAGCTAAGAATCGACGGTGAAATCTCCCTCAGCATCATTCCGGGTCCCTATCTTTACGTCGGCGGCGTGAAGTTCGCCAACATCGCCGGTGCGGCGGAGCCCGACATCCTCCGACTCAAGGCGCTGGCGCTCAATATCGGCTTTTCGCCGTTGCTCGAGAGCCGCGTCCAGGTCGAAAGTCTCGATCTCGTCGAACCTCAATTGACGTTCGAACGCCTCGCGGATGGGCGGGATAATTGGCACTTCGGGCCGAACGCAAGTGGAGCGGCCACTTCGCGCGCCAAGCCAGCGCCAGCGAATGTCGCCTTGAGCCCGGCGGACTGCGGTCTGCCGGAGTGGATTCAGCTCGACCGGATTGCGGTTCACAACGGCACGCTCGCTTATCGCGACGATCGGAGCGGGAAGGTCGCAACTCTCGGCCAGATCGATGGCGTGGTCGTCGCACCGCAGATCGGGACGATCCGCGCGCAAGGCAAAGCTGTGGCAGCCGGTCAGCCTTTCGCTTTCGACACCGCACTCGAACGAGCGGGCAGCGGCGGCCTTGCGGGTCTGACCCTCAAGCTCTCGCTTGCCGATGCCAAGCTGGAATTCGCCGGCCGCATATCAGATGGCGGCGGGAGCCCTCAGCTCACAGGAAGGCTGCAAGCGTCCGGAAGCGACCTGCGCCGCTTTTACGACATGTTCGATCCGGACGGGGCAGCTTCCCTGCCGGCTTTCCTCGCGCAGAATTACGCTTTCGACGGTTCCGTCACGGCGTCGGCCGCGAAGGTCGCGATTGGCGACCTCGCCCTTCGTCTCGGAGACGCCGATGCGAGGGGAGGGCTCGACATCGTTCCCGGCACGCCCACGAAGGCAACGCTCAAGCTCGCTCTTAACAGCATCGACTTAGACAAATGGCTTTCGATCACAGCGCCACCGCTGCCCGCCGGGGCTGCGCGAAGCGCATCCGGCACCTCCCCCGGAACGAAGCAGCCGGTCGAAGGCCGCAATGCGGCCTTGGCACTGCCGAACGATGTCGATCTCGATTTCGACGGCACCGTTGAGGCCCTTCTCTACCGCGGCAACGTCGTGCGCCAAATCCACCTCGGTGCGGGGATGAGCAAGGGAGAGGTGTCGCTCAAGGAGCTGAAGGCGGAGTTTCCGGGCAGCTCCGATCTCACGATCTACGGGGCGTTCAACGCACAGAATGGCAAGCCGAGTTTCTCGGGCAATGTGGAGCTTGCATCGGACGACCTGCGTCGATTTCTTAGCTGGCTTATGATCGACGCGGATGGCGTGCCGGCCGAGCGGCTGCACCAGCTCCTGCTTACGGCGGCGGTGCAACTCAATGAGGATCAGCTACAGTTACGCGATATCGACGCCAACATCGATTCATCGCATGTCGTCGGCGGTGCTACGATCCTGCTCCAGGGGCGTCCCGCATTCGGCGTGAGCCTTGCACTCGACCGGATCAACCTCGATGCCTATTTGCCGAGTGCGGCCGGCAATGCAGCGTCGGGTGGAACGCTACCGGGTGCCGCGCCGCCGCCAAAAGCGCGATCGGCAACGGCCGGCGCGAGCGCCATTCCCTCGCGCGTCCTCGATGCGTTCGACGCGAACTTTCGCGCACGTGCGGACGAGGTCACGTTTCACGGCGAGCGAATTCTCGGCTTGCGCCTCGATGGCACGTTGCAGGGCGGCAATCTTATCCTGCGCGACGCGAGCGTCGACGACGTCGCGGGCTTGAAGGGAAATGTCGCCGGCAAGATCACGGATTTAGACGATACGCCTAAATTCGAACTCGCCGGAAGCGTGGCAACGGCGGAACTGGCGACGTTCCTGCGATATTCCGGACTCAAATCCGCC
Organism: Alphaproteobacteria bacterium; assembly: GCA_035625915.1. Classification (NCBI taxonomy): domain Bacteria; kingdom Pseudomonadati; phylum Pseudomonadota; class Alphaproteobacteria; species Alphaproteobacteria bacterium. Next base: position 83,577 of record DASPOR010000039.1, read on the forward strand.
ACCACCGCCGACCAGTGGGGTGCCCTTACCCTTAAGGGTAACGTCAAAGGCAATCCGGACCGGTTCGCGATCGATCTCGACGCGCAAACGAGGGGTGTGTCTTACAAGAGTGTGGGCACAATCGATTTCGCGGGGAATGCTCCGACATACGACCTCGACGTCAACGCAACCCACCCGGATTTCGCGGTGTTCCTGCGCGGGGTCGGCTATCGACCGATGAGCGACAAGCTCGGCGACTTGCGGCTTCATGCGAAGGTGGCGGGTGGGCTCGACAAGGCGAAGATTTCAAATCTCGAAGTGGGCATCGGTTCCACGACGGTGAGCGGCCCTGTCGAGATATCCTTCGATGGACCGCGCCCGAAGATCGTCGCCAAGCTCGATGCCGGCCCCATCGATGTCGATTCGTTTCTGCCTGCCGGCGATCCAAGCGGGGGCGAAGGCAAGCCGCGGCCGCGCGGCCAGGCGGTGACGGGCATCAATTCGCGCTGGTCGACGGCACCTCTCGATCTCGCAGGTCTCAAGTCCGCCGATGCCGATCTCACGCTCGCGAGTGCAGCACTCACCTCCGGGCAATACAGGATCGAGAGCGCCAAACTCACCTCGACGTTGTCGAACGGCACGCTCGATATCACTGGGCTGACCGGCAAGCTCCTTGACGGCAATCTCAAGCTGTCGGGGAGGCTCGAAGCCTCGGGCGAACCGGCAGCGAATTTCGATCTGAATCTCGATGGAGCCAACCTCGGCGAGGCCGGATTGAAGATCGGTGCTGTGCGGCTCATCAAGGGCTCATTGTCGGCGACGGCGAGCCTCTCGGCGCATGGCGCAAGCGAGGCCGCGTTCGTGCGCGCCTTGAACGGCAGCGGTTCGCTCAAGGTGCAAGACGGCACGCTCAGGGGAATCGACCTTTCGGCAATGAGCGACCGCGTCGCGAAGCTCGACCGCACGGTCGATCTGCTCGCCCTTGCCGCGATCGCGACCTCCGGCGGCGAAAGTCAGGTGAAAAGCCTCGCAGGTAGCTTCACGCTCAAGAACGGTGTCGGCGAAAACAAGGACCTGACGATCGAAACGGACGGCGCCTCCGGCAAGGGCGCGGGCACCCTCGATTTGCCGAACTGGTACATGGAATACGAGATCGCGTTCACGCTTACGGGTGCGGCCGACGCTCCACCCTTTTCGATCAAGCTCAAGGGCGCTCCGGACGAGCCGCGCAAGTTCCTGGATGCCAACGCGCTCCAGGAATACCTCTTGAAGCGCAGTGCCGCCGCGGTCAAGGACACGGGCAAGGAGAACAAGCCGGCCAACGCGGGACAGACTGCACCTGCCAATACGGAGGCGAATCCATCCGCCGACTCGATCATCCAGGATCTTTTGAAAAGCTTGAACAAGAAGGCCCCGCAATAACGGGCGCGATCAACCGACGCGATCGGTCGGGGCATCGCTCTGCGCGGCGCGCATCCCTCGTCACCGAGAAGCCTTCAGTGTCTCCAGCACGTGAATGCGCAACGCGCTCGAAAGATTGCCGCGCCGCTTGCCGTCGATCTCCTCGATCAGCAGGTTCAGCGAAATCCCGCGCCCGCTCGCGATCTCCTTGAGGGCCTCCCAAAAAGGTGCCTCGAGCGACACGCTCGTGCGGTGCCCCGCGATCGTGACCGAGCGTTTCGCGAGGCCCGCCATGCCTAGCGCGGCCCGAGCATCGCTTCCGGCCGCACCCATTTGTCGAATTGCGCCTCGGTAAGGAACCCGAGTGCCATGGCGGCGCGCTTGAGCGTCGTCGACTCGGCATAGGCCTTCTTCGCGACCTTTGCCGCCTTGTCGTAGCCGATGTGGGGGTTGAGTGCGGTCACCAGCATGAGCGATTCATGCACGAGCCGGTCGATCCGCTCTTTATTCGCTTCGATGCCGATGACGCAGTTGTCGGTGAAGCTGACGCACGCGTCGGAAAGCAGGCGAAGCGACTGCAGCAGATTATAGATGATCACGGGCTTGTAGACGTTGAGTTCGAGATGGCCTTGGCTGCCGGCGAACGTAATTGCCGTGTGATTGCCCATGACCTGGACGGCGACCATCGTCATCGCCTCGCACTGGGTGGGGTTGACCTTGCCCGGCATGATCGAGGAGCCGAGCTCGTTCTCGGGGAGGTGCAACTCGCCCAAGCCGCAGCGCGGCCCCGACGCCAGAAGCCGGATGTCGTTCGCAATCTTCATCAGGGAGCAGGCGATCACGTTGCACGCACCCGAAGCTTCGACCATCGCGTCATGTGCCGCAAGCCCCTCGAACTTGTTCCTGGCGGGTGCAAAGGGAAGCCCCGTAATCTTGGCGAGTTGGCGTGCGAACGCCTTGTCGAAGCCGCGGCGCGCATTGAGCCCGGTTCCAACCGCGGTGCCGCCCTGGGCGACACGGAAGAGGCGGGGGAGCGTGTTGCGCGCGTGTGCGATGCCGTTCTCGACTTGCGCGGCATAGCCCGAGAATTCCTGCCCGAGGGTGAGTGGGGTTGCGTCCTGTAGGTGTGTGCGTCCGACCTTGACGATGCCCGCGAAAGCCTTCGACTTCGCTTCAAGGGCACCCTGGAGATGTTCGAGAGCCGGCACGAGCGTCCAGGCGATCTCCGCCGCCGTCGCGATGTGCATCGCGGTCGGGATGCTGTCGTTCGAGGATTGGCACATATTCACGTGATCGTTCGGATGCACGGGCGTCTTCGATCCGAGTTTCCCGCCGAGGATTTCGATTGCCCGGTTGGCGATCACTTCGTTCGCGTTCATGTTCGTCTGGGTGCCCGAGCCCGTCTGCCAAACGACGAGGGGGAAGTCGTCCGTCAGCGTGCCGTCGATGACCTCGTCCGCCGCCTTGACGATTGCGCGGCCGCGCTTCTTGTCCAGGGCGCCGAGTCCGATGTTGGCGAGGGCCGCCGCCTTTTTTTGCAAGCCGAGCGCGCGAATGAATTCGGGCGGCAGCCGCTCGCCGCCGATCCTGAAATTGCGCAGGCTGCGCTCCGTTTGAGCACCCCAGTAGCGATTCGCGGGCACCTCGATGGGGCCGAAGCTGTCGGTCTCGATCCTGGTTCTTTGCTTCGATGGTCTCGCCATGGCCTTCTCCCAGCACACATGAAAAAGCGCGCCCACTCATAGCACCGGGTGTGGGGTGGGAACACCCGAGCGGTAGAACTCAGAAATCCGGTTCGTATCGGGGACGGCGCCGGGACTTTGCGGCCGGGGCACTTTCGCGCGACGGCTTTCGAGCCTGCGTCGCCTCGCGTTTCTGCGCTTTCTTGGCGTTGGTGCGCAAACCCGTCTCATAGGCTTTCCGCGCCCACCGGCAGAGCACTTTGCCGTCTTTGAGCAATTCCTTGGGCGTCTCCCAATAAGGCAGCGCCACCTCCTGCCCACGATGCCCTTCGTAGGTAATCGGGCCGCAGCCGCGCCTTTCGAAAGCGCCCTTCGTCTTTTCGTCGGCCTTCAAGAAAAGCGTGCGATCGAAAATGAGCGCGAAAATCGTGCCGTCGAGATAGAGCCCGTGGCCGCCGAAGAGGCGTCGAGCCTCGACCGGGCCAAGGGGCGTGAGCAGCTTTAGGATACGCGCAACGAGCGGAGGATTGGGCGAGGCCATGACCCTCTACCGGGTAAGCCCCTGAAAGAAATCGTTGCCCTTGTCGTCGGTGACGATGAAAGCGGGAAAATCCTCAACCTCGATCCGGTAGATCGCTTCCATGCCAAGCTCAGGATAGTCGATGACCTCGACCTTGCGGATGCAATCCTGGGCGAGGCGCGCAGCCGGACCGCCGATCGATCCCAGGTAGAAACCGCCGTTGGCCTTGCAGGCTTCGATGAAGGCTTTCGAGCGATTGCCCTTGCCGACGGTGACGAATCCCCCGCCGTTCCTCATCAGGATATCGGCGTATGAATCCATGCGTGCCGATGTGGTGGGTCCGAAGGAACCCGATGCGAAACCCTGGGGCGTCTTGGCGGGGCCGGCGTAATAGATCGGGTAGTTCTTTATCGCATCCGGCAGCCCTTCGCCGCGTGCGATGCGGTCCTTGAGGCGTCCGTGGGCGATGTCGCGCGCGACCGCCATCGGGCCCGTCAGGGACAGGCGCGTGCGCACCGGATATTGGCTGAGGGTCTTTCTGATGTCGCTCATCGGCTTGGCCAGATCGATGCGCACCACTTCGCCGCCGATTTCCCGCTCAGTCGGTTCCGGCAGGTACTGCGCCGGATTGGTCTCGAGGGCCTCGAGGAAAACCCCGTCGGCGGTGATCTTGCCGAGGGCCTGGCGATCCGCGGAACACGAAACGCCGATGCCGATCGGCAGGCTCGCGCCATGGCGCGGCAATCGGACGACGCGGACGTCGTGGACGAAATATTTCCCGCCGAACTGCGCGCCGATCCCGAAGCCGCGCGTCAATTCGCGGATTTGCGCCTCGAGTCCGAGGTCGCGAAACGCCCGGCCGTAGGCGTTTCCCTCGTGGGGCAGGCTATCGAGATAGCGCGTGCTCGCGAGCTTGACGGCCTTCAGGTTCTGCTCCGCCGACGTGCCGCCGATGACGACCGCCAAGTGATAGGGCGGGCACGCCGCCGTGCCGAGCGAGCGCAGCTTGCCGTCGAGCGATTTGAGGAGTGCCTCCGGCCGCAGGATGGCCGGCGTCTCCTGGAAGAGGAACGTCTTGTTCGCCGATCCGCCACCCTTCGCGATGAAGAGAAAGCGGTATTCGTCGCCCTCGGTCGCATAGAGGTCGATCTGTGCCGGCAGGTTCGTCTTGGTATTGACCTCCTCGAACATCGATATTGCCGCCATCTGGCTGTAGCGCAGATTCGCCTCGCTCCAGACCTTATGGATACCGCGGCTGATCGCCTCGGCGTCATCGAAGCCGGTGAAGATGCGCTGGCCCTTCTCTCCCATGACGATGGGTGTGCCGGTGTCCTGGCACATGGGAAGGACGCGCCCCGCCGCGATCACGGCGTTCTTCAGGAGATCGAGGGCGACGAAGCGATCGTTATCCGATGCTTCGGGGTCGTCGATGATGGCGCGAAGTTGCTTCAAGTGTCCAGGGCGGAGCAGATGGGAGATGTCATTGAAGGCATTGGCGGTAAGGCGCGTGATCGCCTCGGCCACCACTTTGACCATGCGACCGCCCGCGAAGCTCGCCGTCTCGACGAAATCCCCGGTGAGCTTGCGATAAGTAGCAGTGTCCTCCCCGTGGGGGAAGAGTTCCTGGTGGATGAACTCGCTCATGATTTTAATTCCGTTTCTGGGCTGAAGGCGTCGCTCCGTTCCTATCGTCTCATCCGCATCCATGGCCGTGGCGATCGACCGACGCGCCGACCACGCGAGATGCGTTGAAACGGAACGAGGCTCGGAATATGAGGGTCGGACGACAGGGCGGCAACATCACTTCTTGCGGAACGCGTCGAGGGTCACGACCTGGCCTGCCGGGACGGGTGCGGTTCCCTGGTCGGGCGAGGCGACCGGCGCACCTCCTGTGTCGGGCTTTTCGGGCTGGCCGGCAATGATCTCGCCTTTGAACTGAAGGCCGAATTGCACGGCCGGATCGACGAAGCCGGTCAGGGCCGAGAAGGGAATGCGCAGGCGCTCGCGCTGCTTGTTGAAGCTCAACGTGACTTCGAATGCTTCATCGCCCACTTCGAGGCTCCAATATTGGAATTGGAGCACGATCGTCATTTCCTCGGGATACTGGGTGCGAAGATGGTCGGGAATTGCAACACCCGGATCGCCGGTGCGGAAAGTCAAATAGAAGTGATGATTGCCGGGAAAGCCGTTCTTCTCGACTTGTGCAAGCGATTGCCGCACGACGCCGCGTAACGCGTCTTCGACCATCTTGTCATAGCGGAGCAGATCTCTGCCCATGCCGCACCCACTCCCCGCGTGCACCCCCCATCCTCTTGTCGGGATCAGAGGTGGAGGGCTTCTGTTGCCAGGTGCCCTCCGAACCCCGCCTCAGCTTGCGACGGCCGAGGACTTGAACTTTAGGCTAACCAGCCGCCCTTAGGCAGCGAGGCTAACCTCCGCGTAGTTGTCGTTGGCAACTATGCTATGGCCCGATAACGGTGGAACCATGCCGGGCGAAAATCGCACCTTTAGCCACGCGTCGATCCTATTTCGCCCCCATTGGACCCCACGGCCGGCGTTTCGCGGCCGCAGGCCGATCGGTGAATGGTGGAGGCGCCGGGTACTGCCCCCGGGTCCGCATTGGTTATTACGAACGACGTTTATCGCCATAGTCGAGTTTCCCCGACGCCTTGAAATATAGGGATTGCGGACGGTTTTGAAAAGCAGGCACTATCCGGGCCGAAAGCGGACCGCCGGCGCGGTTCGTCGCGCTGACATAAATCCCTGGTAGCATACGACGGTTTTCCTTTCCGACACCGCCCGCAAGGAGATCCAAGGATGATCGAGATTCCGCGCCGGCGGTTTCTTCGAGGTGCTGCCGTGCTGGGTGGCGCGGCCGTATTCGGCGTGCCGGCACGCGGTATTGGCAGCACGGCGCCGGGCAAGCTGACCGATATCGATTATTTCATCATCCTGACGAAGGAAAATCGCTCCTTCGATCACTATTTCGGCACGCTCGCGGGCGTGCGGGGCTTCGGCGACCCCTCGGCCCGGCGGCAAGGCCATATCTTCGAACAGGTGGACGAGGAGCGGGGCCGGCGGGTGCTGCCGTTTCATCTCGACACGCGCACGACCAACGCCCAGCGCCTCGTGACGACCGACCACACTTGGGGCGGACAGCATGCCGCCTGGAACGGCGGCAAATTGGATCAATGGATTTCAGGACATCGCAGCCAAGATGGCGCCCATGCGGCCATTACCATGGGCTATTACACGCGGGCGGACATCCCATTCTATTATGCCCTCGCCGATGCCTTCACGATTTGCGATGGCTATCATTGCTCGGTCATGGGGCCGACCCATCCCAACCGCTATTACCTCATGACGGGCACCATCGACCCCGAGGGTAAGGCAGGCGGGCCCGGCATCGACAATTCACCGCGCAACTTTCGCTGGGAGTCCTACCCGGAGCGGCTCGAGCGCGCGGGCGTTTCCTGGCGCATCTATCACGATCTCGACGACTATAATTGCAACGTCGTCCGCTTTCTTGCGCAGTACAAGAATCTGCCGCGAAGCTCCTCCCTCTGGGAAAATGCCATGAGGACCCGGCCGTTTTACGAGCTTCTGTGGGATATTCGCACCGCGAACATTCCACAAGTGAGCTGGATCGTGCCGCCCTCCTTTGAAAGCGAGCATCCTGACTTTCTCCCGGCATACGGAGAGCGCCACACCCAGCGCATCCTCGAAGCACTATGGTCGAACCCGAAGCTCTGGGCCCGCACCGCACTCATTATCAATTACGATGAGAATGACGGTCTGTTCGATCACGTTTCTCCACCCACACCCGAACCCGGCGCCTCCGACGAGTATGTCGGCGGCCTGCCCGTGGGGCTCGGCTTCCGCGTCCCCTGCCTCGTGATCTCGCCGTGGAGCCGGGGCGGCTATGTCTGTCACGATACGTTCGACCACACATCGACGCTGCGCCTCATCGAGACCCGATTCGGCGTTGAGGTCCCGAACTTGAGCAAGTGGCGACGCGGCGTCACCGGCGATCTCACGAGCGCCTTCAGCTTCGCCGTTGAGCCGAGAAACGATGTGCCGGCGTTGCCCGAAACCGAAAAGGCCCTCGCCTTCGCCGAGGAAGGCGCGATGGCGCTTCAGCAGCCGAGCGTGCCGGAGGAACCTCAAATGCCGGCCCAGGAAACCGGCAGCCGGCCGACCCCCCAAACCAATACGTGAAAGGCGGCGACGATCGGTCGGGGAGCGGCGAGGGCCAGGCGGCTGAATCTGATCCGATTCGGGAATATCCACGCGCGATGTTGGCGGCCTGTCGGTGAGCGGGTAGAGTGCCGCAGCGGAATCGCGTGCGTGTGCGAGGGCGACGGAGGAATGCCGATGGGTTTAAGCCGTGAGCAGCAGGCGGAGATCGAGGCCTCGCGCGAAAATCAGGCCACGACACGTCGCGCCACCGTGCCTGCACTCGAGGAAATTCTTTACCAGGCGATCCCCGTCCTCGATCACGGTTTCGTTCGCGTCATCGACTATATGGGCGACGATGGCGCCGTCGTGCAGGCGGCACGAGTCTCCTATGGCAAAGGCACCAAGAAAGTCTCGGAGGACCGGGGTCTCATCAACTACCTGATGCGCCATCGCCACACGACACCCTTCGAGATGTGCGAGATCAAATACCACGTGAAGTTGCCGATCTTCGTGGCGAGGCAGTGGATTCGACATCGGACGGCGAACGTGAACGAATACTCGGCCCGCTATTCGATCCTGGATCGCGAATTCTACATTCCAGCACCGGCTCAGCTCGCCGCCCAGTCGCAAAGCAATCGCCAGGGACGCGGCCACGTGCTCGAAGGCGACGAGGCGGCGCGCGTGCTTGCGATTCTGCGCGAAGACGCCGCACGGTGTTACGAGCACTACACGGAGATGCTGAACGAGGACGAAACCGGAAACAGCATCGATGCCGGGCGACAGGGCCTGGCCCGAGAGCTTGCGCGCATGAATTTGCCCCTCAACGTCTATACCCAGTGGTATTGGAAGACCGATCTCCAGAATCTTCTCCACTTTTTGTCGCTCCGCGCCGATCCGCATGCGCAGTACGAGATCCGCGTCTATGCGGATGCGATGCTCGAGACCATGAAGCGCTGGGTTCCCATGGTGCACGATGCGTTCGTGCAATACCGGGTGGGAGGTGCGCATGTCTCGGCCGCGGGGCTCGCGATCGTCAAGCGCATGATCGACGGCGAGAAGGTCGAGCAGGCCGGCTCGGGCCTTTCGGCGCGCGAGTGGCGCGAACTCATGTCCCTTCTGGGGAAGTCGGATTAAGTGCGGCGGGCGCCGCGCAGTCTGCGATGCCAAATCCGTTAGCGCGCTATGTGGGGCCATAGGCCGATAAGGCCGACGATGATCAGGTAGATTGCGACGATGACGTTCAGAAGCCGAGGCATGAGCAGGATGAGGATACCGCCGACAAGGGCCAGCAACGACATTAGAACATCCAGATGAATCATCATGAAACTACCTCGAAATCCTGCTAAGAGGGGCTGAGATTACAAGGGGTGCCGCGCACGCGCCACACCTCTCGATGACGCGCAACGCACCTCATCTCGCCTCGCCAATGAGAACTTTTCCCGTCACCCATTCGATACCGTCGGCGGAACATCTCGCCGAAGTGGTGAAGGCCGACTACGATCTCGGTCCACGTCTCGAGTGCCGGCTATTTCGCTCTGGCATCGCGGATACCTATGACGTGCGCGCGGGATCGAGGCGCTTCATGCTGCGAATCTGCCGCGTCGCGTGGACGACCCGTGCCGGGATTTCCTACGAGGTGGATGCACTTCTTCATCTCTGCGCCCGGCGCGCGCCGGTGGCCGGCCCGGTCGCCCGACGCGACGGCGGATATATTACGTACATCGCCGCACCGGAGGGAAGGCGACTTGCGGTCCTTTTCGCTTATGCAAGCGGGCGGGAACACGTGCGCGATATCGCCACCAGCAAGTCTTATGGCGATGCTCTGGCGCGCATCCACAATGCGGGAGAAGGCTTCACGAGCCGGCGCGCGCGCGCACCGATCGACGCCAATTTCCTTGTCCGCAGGCCTCTCGCGCGGCTTACCCCGCTCGCGGTCGAGCATCCGAAGGCGTGGGGCTATCTTGCGAAGCTCGGTCGCAAGCTCGACGGTCGGTTGGAGGAGACCGGGCGGGGTCTTTCGACGGGACTTTGTCACGGCGACAGCCACGGCGGCAACGCGTCCT
>DASPOR010000040.1 GCA_035625915.1 Alphaproteobacteria bacterium
GATCTCCTGCTCTACGATCTGACCAGCACGTATTTCGAGGCCGAGCCGCCGTTCGGCGAGGGCGACAAGCGGCGCTTCGGCTACTCGCGCGATCACCGGCCCGACTGCGTGCAGGTGGTGATCGCGCTGGTGGTCACGCCCGAGGGTCTTCGCCTACGAAGTCCTGTCCGGAAACACGTCGGACAAGACGACGCTGCGGGATTTTCTCGGCAAGATCGAACGGCAATACGGCAAAGCCAGGCGCATCTGGGTGATGGATCGCGGGATTCCCACCGAGGAAACGCTCGCCGAAATGCGTGAGGCCAATCCGCCCGTGCAATATCTCGTCGGCGTGCCGAAGGGACGCCTGAGCCGACTCGAGCGTGACCTCATCAGCAAGCCTTGGCAGGAGGCCCGCCCCGGCGTCGAGGTCAAGCTGTTGCCGCAGGACGGCGAGCTCTACGTGTTCGCCCAAAGCCTCGACCGGGTCGCCAAGGAGCGCAGCATGCGCAGGCGGCAATTGAAGGGGCTATGGGCGCGGTTGAAAGACCTGCACAGGATGTCCGTCAATCTGGCGCGCGACGAACTCTTGATCAAACTCGGACAGGCCAAAGCCAAGTGGCCGCGCGGATGGCGCCTGGTCGAGGTCGAGATCGACCCGAAGCGGGCCGCATTCCGCTATCGGCTCGATCGCAAGAAACTCAAGCAGGCGCGTCGGCGCGAAGGGCGCTATCTCTTGCGCAGCAATCTGACCGAGAGCGATCCCGCCGCCTTGTGGAGCTACTACATCCAACTGGTCCAGGTGGAGGAAGCGTTTCGAACGCTCAAGGGCGACCTCGCCGTCCGGCCGATCCACCATCAGGAGCCATGGCGCATCGAGGCGCACATCTTCATCGCCTTTCTCGCTTATTGTCTGCACGTCACGCTCGGCCGCCGCCTCAAAGGGCTCGCGCCGGGCCTCACCCCGCGAAGCGTGTTCGAGAAATTCGCCGCCGTTCAGATGATCGACGTTCATATCCCGACCGCCGACGGCCGGCAATTGCAGCTGACCCGATACACCCAGCCGCAGCCCGATCTGACGCTGCTCCTGCACCGGCTCAAGCTCGACCTGCCCGACCAGCCGCCCCCCAAAATCACCGCCGCCCAGGCCGCCGCCGCACTCCCCCTGTAGTGCCGACCTTCCGGGGGTCGCCTCAACATTTTCAGAGCGTTATCCCCTCCACCCCGCCCCAATCGGCGAACTTCGGCTAAAGCGCTTGCCTAACTGATCTCGTACTAAGGACAGGCCCAACGATAAGTGTCCGTCCCGAAAGTTGTTGAGTCCCATGAATCGGTTGTGATTCCATAGAAGGAGAACCGAATCGGGGGCGCCAATGTGGACGAACGAGAACCGAGCGAAATACAAGCGTGACCATTTGCGATACCCGAGCGACCTGACGGATCAGGAGTGGGCGCATGTTGAACCGCTCATTCCTCCGGCGAGGCGAGGAGGCCGCAAACGCGAAACAAACATGCGAGAGGCGCTCAACGCCGTGATGTACGTGCTGAGCACCGGATGCCAATGGCGTTATCTTCCCAGGGATTTGCCGCCGCGCAGCACCGTCTATCGTTACTTTTGCGACTGGAGCATTGATGGCGTGTTGGATCGCATCCATGACGCGCTCTACGAAAAGTGTCGCGAGCAGGCCGAACGCGAGGCCAGCCCGACCGCCGCCATCATCGACAGCCAAAGCGTGAAAAGCGCGGAAAAAGGCGGGGCCTCGATCGATCCGCACGGGTTCGATGCGGGAAAGAAGATCAAGGGCAAGAAGCGCCACCTTCTCGTCGACACGCAAGGGCTGCTGATGCAGGCCATCGTTCATTCCGCCGACGTTCAGGACCGCGACGGCGGAGCTCTGTTGCTCGCGACGCTGCTTGGCCGGTTCCCTTATCTCGAAAAACTGTTCGCCGACAGCGCCTATCAGGGGCCGATCTTCGCCGAAGCGGTCGCCAAGATCCTGTCTCGGGTCAAGATCGAGATCGTCAAACGATCCGATCAGGCAAAAGGCTTCGTCACGCTGCCCAAGCGCTGGATCGTCGAGCGAACGATCGCTTGGCTCAACCGCTGCCGAAGACTGGCCAAGGACTGGGAGAACCTCAGCTTCACAGCCCTCGTGTTCCTTCGCTTCGCCTCCATCCGCCTCATGTTGCGAAGGCTCTGCAATCCCGCATGAACTTTCGAGTCAGACTCTTAAGCCGCTGTCGCACGGTTAGATGGAGTCCGACAGGAGGGGAGAGAGGCGCTCGTCGCCCGTATCAACGAGCGCCATGAGCGCCGTCGCGGCGCCATCGAATCCCGCTTCCGCACCCAACACAGAAGGGACTCTGGTTAAACCGCGCCTCGGCAGGGAAATGTGACTCTGTCAAACTAATCGGGAACCCCGCCCCGCGCAATCGCTTGCCTCCCGCTGTCCGCCGATAGGCGTCAGATAGGCGCCCGACTTTCGTCGAAAACGGCTCGACGGCGCTGGGGCTTGTGTACTAGACCGAAAGCCGTTGGGAACCGTTCGGCGAGGCGCCGCGGCAAGCCCTCATCCCCGGCCCCTCTCCCATCGGGAGAGGGGGGAGGCCCCTATGAGCGATCTCGCCCAATCGATCCGCACGATCCCCGATTATCCGAAG
>DASPOR010000041.1 GCA_035625915.1 Alphaproteobacteria bacterium
TGAACGCTTTGGCCGCGACGGGTTCCCCGCCTTCGTGAAAAATGAAGCAGGGCACACCGAGAAGACCGAGCTCGCCGGCCAGCTGGCACAGGTTATCGATGCTCTCTTCCATGCAGTCGCCCACGAATACGATTGCGTTGACTTTGCGCCGCTTCGTTTCGGCAATCGCGTGGCGTAGCACCTTGGCGATCTGAGTCTGGCCCGCGAGGCAGAACACGGCCGTCATGCGCCGCACCAGCGCGCCGGCGTCCGCGACCCATGGGCTCGACTTGCATTCGCCGAAGCCCCGATAAAACACGAGTTGCACCTCAAGCCCGCCAAGGGCCGCCGTCGATTTGAACATTTCGCCTTGGATCTGACAGGCGCGGTCCCAGGTCGGTTCCCGGCTTGCCGTAGCATCCATGGCGAAGATGAGCCGTCCGCGCCCCTCCCCTGGCCTTGGCGCCGGCGCCACGGCGACCTTTTCAAGGAACTCGGCGACGGCCGCCTCGGTTCCACGCTCGGCCGGCAATTTTCCCTTATTCGCGCTCATTCCGCTCTTCAGGCGTCAGAATCACGACTCTTTGAAGATAGTGTGCGATCACCCCTGCCGCCAGCACAAGAGAGCGGCATTTCAGGCCCGGACAATTTGGCGCTTGACGGCGAAGTGACGGCCGGCCTCCATTTGGCGAGGCGAAGGGCCGCTGCGAGAGCGCGCAATTCCTGTCGAGCGGCCACATGCGACATTTTGAGGCGCAGCTCGACGCTGTCCGAGCGCAGGTCGAGCAACGTCAATCCCGAAAGAAAGAGTTCGCGATAGATCACGCGCTCGCTGAGACCAGGGGCGAGCCGAAAGCCAATGCGTGGCGCAAGCGCCTCCAGCACGCTCGCCATGGCGCGCTTATTATGAGCATCGACCGCTGTTAATCGATTTCGTAGGACGATCCAGTCGACCGATCCGCGATCGCGCAACGCTCTCTGCTTTCTGATTTCCCACACCGCCGCGGCGTAACGGCTGGGGTGCCGAACCCTGTAGCTATCCGGATCAACGCGCGCGAGCACGTCTAGATCGACGAAACTATCGTTGAGCGGAGTTACCAATGTGTCGGCATGGGAATGGCCGATGAACGACAGGTTGCTTTCCCGCCCCGGTGTGTCGATCACGACAAAATCGCAGGACAAGGCAAGTTCGGTCAATGTTGCCTCGAAGGCCTCGCGTTCCAAGCCTGTGTCGGCACTCGGTTCGACGCGCCGGAGCTCCGGCAGCAAGAGCGCCACGTCGCGCTTTTCCGCAAATACGCGGCGATTTTCGACGTAGCGCGTCAGGGTCCCCTGATCGACGTCGAGATCGATGACGCCAATTTTGTGCCCTTCGTGAAGAAGTGCCGCGACGACGTGCATCGCGGTCGTAGATTTGCCGGTCCCGCCCTTCGAATTGCCAAGGACGATGACATGGGCGCGCGAAGCGCCTCTTTCTTGGCCGACGATCCCTGCCTCCCCGATAAAATTGGCCTATGCCGGCCTTATCCAGATTGCCGTGTCATGGAAAACAGCACCGCCTTTGGGCAAGCCGGGGTCGGCACTGGTGAGCGTATTGATGCCTCTGCCTTCGTCGAATGCGTGGTTCGGCCAAATTCCTTCAACCACGACGACCCCACGCTGGATGCCGTCGAATTGCTTCGCATGGACGACCACGTCGCCACGTTCGTTGCCAAGGCGGACGCGGGCGCCAGGAGCAATGCCGAGCGCTTCCAAATCCTCTGCGCGGATGAGTGCCGTCGGTCGGCCCTCGCGCTTTCTCGATCCCGGCGTCTCGGTAAAGGACGTATTGAGGAACGAACGCGACGGTGCGGCAACCAGGCGAAAAGGCCGATCGATTGTCGCCTCATCAATGACGGCGAGGTGATCCGGAAACCGGCTCATCCCGATGTGGGCGATCCCGAGAGCAGCCCAGTCGGCCTTGAAATGAAATTTCTTGTCGGGGTGGCCGAAGCCATTCAGGAAGTGCATTTCGTCGCGGCCGAGGACGCAATCGACCCAGCGCATTTTATATGCGGTCTCCGCATCGGGAAGTCCGCTTCGCCGGAACGTTGCGTCGATCAATTCCCACGCGGTCATTTCGAAGCCCGGATGCATGGCGCCGAGGCGCTTGGCAAGTCCGCGCAGGACGTCGTGATTAGATCGGCACTCGCCGAGCGGCTCGACCACCTTCTTGGTTACTTGCACGTGGGTGTGCCCACTCGCAATATAGAAGTCGTCGTGTTCGAGGAACGTCGTCGCGGGCAGCACGATGTCGGCCATCGTGGCGGTCTCCGTCATGAACTGCTCATGAACGCAGACGAACAGGTCCTTGCGCGCGAAGCCTTCCCTCACTTTGAGCCCTTCCGGGCAGACGGTCACAGGGTTCGTATTCTGGATGAAGAGAGCGGCAACCGGTGGCCCGTCCTTGATGTCCCGTCGGTCGCCGAGAAGGATCGGGCCGATGCGCGACTGGTCGAGCATGCGCACATGATGATCGACCGCATCGAGGCCCATCGTCAGCGTCTTGTCGATTGGATAGATCCCCGTTTGGCCGTAGAGCGCCCCGCCGCCCGGATGCTTCCACGCACCGGTGACAGCGGGCAGGCAGCTCACCGCGTGCATCTGTTGAGAGCCGTTGCGAGAGCGCGAGAATCCGTAACCCGCCCGAATGAAACTGCGCTTCGTGCGGCCATAAAGCCTCGCGAACGCGACGATCTCTTCCACCGGAAGGCCCGTGATCGCACTCGCCCATTCGGGAGTCCGCGTCGCGAGATGATCGAGAAGGGCGCTGGATGCGTCGGTATATCGCTTGAGATAGTCCCAGTCAGCGAAATCTTCCTTGAAAAGGACGTGCATCATCGCCGCGGCAAGGGCGCCGTCGGTGCCGGGTCGGAGCATGATATGGATGTCCGCCTGCTGCGCGGTCGGCGTGCGGTAGGGATCGACGACGACAAGCTTGGCATCGCGATGCCTTCGCGCGAGCGCTATATGATGCATCACGTTGACTTGCGTATGGACCGGATTGCCGCCCCAGACGACGATAAGATCCGACTCGATCATCTCGCGCGCGTCGACGCCGCGCTTCACACCGCACCCCGCGATCCATCCCGTATCGGAGAGCGTTACGCAAATCGTGCTGTGTTGACGCGAATATTTCATCACGTGGCGCAGCCGCTCGATGCCGTCGCGTTGGACAAGGCCCATGGTGCCGGCGTAGAAGTAAGGCCATACTGCCTCAGCCCCATATTTTTCTGTGGCGCGGATGAATTGACCCGCGACTTCGTCGAGCGCCTCGTCCCAGGAAATCGGCTCGAACGCCGAAATCCCCACACCTTTCGCGCCCACCCGCCGTAGCGGCGTCGTCAAGCGGTCCGGATGGTGGATACGCTCGGCGTAGCGCGCGACCTTGGCGCAGATTACGCCGGCCGTGTAGCTATTTTCCTTTGCGCCATGTACTCGGCCGATCGTCCGAGCGTCGAGTCGCTCAACCTCGAGTGCGCACGTGCTCGGGCAGTCGTGCGGACAGGCTGACCCGACCAATTCGATGTTTCGCGGCGCCGTTTGATCGAGCGGCATCTGCGTCCTTTCCAGGCGGCAGTAAGATGCGAAATATACGCCGCTTCCGCGGTTAGAGCAAAGCGTCGGCCCAATGCGAGATTTCCCTTTGCGCGCACTCTGAGATACCATTTGCGAAAAGCGAGGGGATGAAGACAGGAGCGACGTCATGAGCATTATGGTTAACGGGTGGGCCAAGCCGATTGCGGCGGTGCTCATCGGCATCTTGGGCTGTGTCATTACAACCGGCAGCTCGGATGCAAGCCGTGCCACGAACCAGTACATCGTGAAGCCCCTTGCCCAGACCTTCGAACGTCCCTTCGCCTTCCGGCCGACAAACGTGCCGGCGAGCAATCAAAGCTTTGTCCTGGTCCCGCAGATTTTGGATATGACGGCTTTCCACGAACCGTTCCGCGCCACAAACCCCAACCGCCCACCCTTTGTGCGGCACAAGGTAGAGGCCCGCTTTATTGCAATCGGCCGCACGCCACATTTCGAAGGCGGAGCGCTGAGGTCAGACGCACACCTTGTCGCGGTCGGCGGCAGCCTCAAGGACGATGACCGGCTTCGGCAGCCCGGCGAGGGCACGCGCGAAGGCGGGGTAACCGTGCTGCGTCCGGCGTCGCCGAAGGTTTAGCGGCGCGCGGGGCGGCGTTCCATCGCTTGACCGTTGCGGCCTCCCCCGCCATTCTCCGGCGGTTTCGGACAGCACGAATGCAGGTCGAGCGATGGTCGAGCGGGTCGAGTGCGTGGTGATCGGTGCAGGCGTCGTTGGGCTCGCGATTGCGCGGGCGATGGCAATACGTGGGCACGAGGTCGTCGTGCTCGAGAAAGCGCATATGATCGGCACCGAAACAAGCTCGCGCAACAGCGAGGTCATCCACGCCGGCATTTATTATCAAACGGGATCATTGAAGGCGAAGCTTTGCGTCGAGGGGAAGGAACGGCTTTACAGCTACCTTCCCGAGCACGGTATTCGCTACGGCCGCGTCGGTAAACTCGTCGTCGCGACCGAGCCGGACCAAATTCCCGCCCTCGAGCGTCTTGAGAAGAAGGCCGTGGAAAACGGCGTCACGGACCTTGAATGGCTCAACGAGCGTCAGGCGAAGGCGCTTGAGCCTGAGCTCAACTGTCACGCGGCCCTTCTCTCGCCTTCGACCGGAACGATGGACAGCCACGGGCTGATGCTCGCCTACCAAGGCGAGGCGGAGGATCACGGCGCCATGATCGCTTTCAACAGCCCGGTCGTCGCAGGCTGGATCGAGCGGGATGGCTTTTTCGTCGAAGTCGGCGGCGAGCAGCCGACGCAGATCGCTTGCGACATTCTCATCAACAGCGGAGGTCTCTGGGCGCAGGAGATCGCCCGTACGATCGAAGGCATTCCATCTGAGTCGATCCCGCAACGCTTCCTTGCCAAGGGGTGCTATTTCACGCTTGCCGGCAAACCGCCTTTCAAACACCTCATCTACCCCGCTCCGGAAGTGAAGTTCGCGAGCCTTGGCCTGCACGTCACGGTCGATCTCGCGGGCCAGGTCCGCTTCGGTCCGGACCTCGAATGGGTCGACGAGATCGATTACGACGTGCCGCCTGACCGTGCTACCAAGTTCTATGAGACGATTCGGCACTATTATCCCGGGCTAAAGGACGGAACCCTCCACCCCGGCTATGCGGGTGTTCGCCCAAAGCTCCAGAAGCCAGGCGGTGCGCCTGAGGACTTCATGATCCAGGGTCCGACCACGCACGGCGTGCGCAATCTGGTAATGCTTTATGGCATGGAGTCGCCGGGCCTTACCTCTTCTTTGGCAATAGCGGATGAGGTCATCCGCCGGCTCGATGGCGCGTAAGGTGCTCCGATTCGTCGCATTATGCGTCATATTTCGCGATTTTCGACGCCAAACTGTATCATATTGAGCGCCACGCCAAAACGGGCGTAGACTCCCCGCCACTGGACGCAAAAAGGGAGTTGGGACGATGGGCGCCAAGAAATCGCGCGCAGAGGAACTGTCTCGGCATATCGCAACGCCCCCGGCGGGCTCCGAGCAAGCCCCTTCACCCGAACAGATTTTGTTCGACGCGCCCGATCCACCACCCTTTCCGAAAGACAATGTGTTTCCGATCGAATGGCACACCGATACGCCAAAGCTCCTGAAGCTTTACGACGCATCGCGTGAGCAAAGCTGGTTTCCCAACAAATTGGCGTGGGACACGCTCGATCCAAAAGCCTTCACGCTCGATCAGCGCTATGCGATCGCTTACTGGTTCGGACTTCTCTCGGTCTTCGACAGCTCGGGTCCGGCAGTGTTTGCGCGCGCAATGATCCACACCTACGAGACCCACGCGGAAGACCCCGTGCGCAAGTGCTTTTTCCTCATCACGCGCGACGAGGTTAATCACGAAGAAGTATGTCAGCGCGTTATCGAGATCCTGACACCCGGCGGCCCGCTTGGCTTTGTGCCCGAGACAGCGCTCGGCAAGCTCGCCCAGAACAATGTGAAATGGTACTTCCACAACGGCGCCCGCTATTGGGAGGGTTTCAAAGGCGGCGTGCACCGCCACCCGCTGCCTATCCTCTTCACATCCTTTCTCATGGGGGAAATCGCGTCCTCGACACTCTTCCAGCAGATGCACCAGAAGACGACGATCCCGGTGATCAAGGACGCCTTCCGGCGTGTCGGGCAAGATGAATCGAGGCACTTGCGAATCTGCCTCACGCTGCTCGAGAACGTCCTGCCGAAACTCACCCCCGCCCAGAAGGAGACCATCACGAAACAGATTCGTGCCGGCTATGTCTTTCTCTCGGGCATCCTCTATGAGCCGCCCGATCAGTTTTGGGAATTGCCGGAAACTTGGCGCCCGGCCCATCGCTTGCTCGAGGAGACGGCGCGCAAGGCCGGCCTCGGCATCCTCACGAACGAGGAGCGGCGCGAGAACTGGCGCGCCTCGCTTCTGCGCATGAAAGGCGTCATCGAGCCCTTCGGCATCGGCTTTCCCGCCATTCCCGAAATCGGCATTTCCGGCGAGACGGTGGCATTCGATCCCGCCGACATCGTGCCGGTGTTTTGAGCTGGTCGGCTCGAGCGGATTTTGACTGGCGTGAAAATCGGCAGCACCATCAATGCTTGTGCTGGCCCCGGACTGCCGCTAGGATGCGCCCGCCATGAACGACCGATCTGCCAAGACGCTTCGACAAACTGAGTGCTGATAGCCGGGACGCGAGCTGCGTCCCGCCGAATCTCCCCTATTCTCGGGTTGGCGCTCTCGTCGAAGGTTTTCCATGGCTGACTTCTTCCTTCTCCTGAAAGGCCTTTTAATCGGCCTATCGATTGCGGCCCCGGTTGGGCCGATCGGTCTTCTCTGCATCAAGCGATCCCTCAAGGACGGCATGGCCGCCGGCCTCGCAACCGGCCTTGGGGCGGCGACGGCGGATGGCTTCTACGGCGCGGTCGCCGGGTTCGGGCTTGCGTCCATCTCGGGCTTTCTCATGGCCGAGCAGACGCTCCTGCGTCTTGCGGGCGGCTTTGTCCTCATCTGGCTCGGCATATCGAGCTTTCGCAAGCGCGCGGTCGCAGAGAAGGCGATCAAGGACGGGCGGGGGCTCCTTACCGCTTATGCGACAACCGTCTTTCTTACCCTCACCAATCCCTCGACTATCATATCCTTCATTGCCGTCTTCGCGAGCGTGGGCTTGACCGAGACGGCGGGAAGTTACGCCAAGGCGGCGAGCTTCGTGGCCGCAGTATTCACGGGCTCGGCCCTCTGGTGGGTTGTGTTATCGGGGGCGGTAAGCCTGGTGCGCACGCGCGTGACGCCGAAGACGATCCGTTGGATCGACGGTGCCTCGGGCCTTGTGCTGCTCGGGTTCGGCGTCTCGGCATGGGCGTCACTCCTCGCCTGAGGGAACGCTCTCAAGCTCTTGGGTCAAGCGCGTCAGATCGAGGCGCGCCCACGCCCAATAGGCGACGGCGAGTACTCCGGCGCCGATCACCGGCCAGTGGAATCCGAGGGGACCTGTCAAAACGCCCATGAGGAGCGTGCCAAGCGCCGGTCCGCCGCGAAAGATAACGCCGTAGAGGCTCATCACCCGGCCGCGCATCGCCGGGTCCATCGAACTTTGCAGCAGCGTCTGACCACCCACCCCCGTCACCACCATGGAAAAGCCCGATGCGAAAAGGCACAGCGCTGCGAGCCAAAAGACGTTGGTTGCGGCGAAGCCCGCCATGGCAACCGCGCTCCAAAGCAGATGGGCGATCACGAGCTTCGGCAGACCCTCCTCCGTACCGCGCCGGATCATCCAAATCCCACCCACCATTGCACCGAGCCCAACCATTGCCGTGAGCCAGGCAAGCCCCTCGGCACCGCGCCCGAAGACGGCATCAGCGAATCCGGCCAGGAGTTCGACCACGCCGCGCATGCAGACCGCACTAACCAGGAGAAGAAGCAAGACTGGGCCGAGGCCCGGGTGACGCACGGCATAGGCGATGCCCTGGGCCGTCGAGCGGAACAGCCCTCGCTCGCTCGCCGCCGGGTCGACTCGTTCGAGTCGAATCGTCATGAGGGCCGCAAAAAACCATAGATAGCTCACGGCATTGAGTGCGAAGACGACCGCATTCCCGCCATGCTCGATCGCGAAACCTGCCCCGACTGGGCCGACGAAGCGGGCAAGATTGAAGACAATCGAGTTGATCGCGAGCGCTGACGAAAGCGCCGCGCGACCGACGAGGCTTGGCACCAGTGCGAGGCGCGTCGGGCCGTCGAATGCGTTGATCAGGCCCTGGAGCAGCGTAAACGCAAATAACGTCCCGATGTCCACGAGGTCGAGGGCGACCAGGACGGAGAGAACGACGCCCCTCAGTGCCGCAATCAGTTGAACGATGCGGGCGACGCGTAGGCGCTCCAGCCGATCGGCAAGCGCACCGGCGATGGGGCCGAGTAGGACTGTCGCAATCAGATCGGCCGCGGCAATGACGCCAAGCCAAGCGCCCGAGTGCGTGAG
The DNA here is from genome assembly GCA_035625915.1 of Alphaproteobacteria bacterium. Lineage (NCBI taxonomy): Bacteria > Pseudomonadati > Pseudomonadota > Alphaproteobacteria > Alphaproteobacteria bacterium. The sequence goes on from DASPOR010000041.1 coordinate 8,549, forward strand.
TTGCCAAGTGAGCCATCCGACGGCGATCCGCTGCATCCAAGTCCCGCAAAGCGACACGCCGTTGCCGATCACATAGCGGCGGTAGTTGCGGCTGCCGAGCGCGCGCGCCGCATTTCCAAGTCCAAGAAGGGCTAATCCCTCCCTCGTTGCCGCCACGGATTGCGCTCCTTAGCTCCTTCGATTGCCGCGACAGCTAACACCAGAACCGCCAATCCAGCAATCGGCCCGCCCTTGCTTTCGGCCCGCGAAAATCCCTTATATGATTGAGGGCCGTCTGCGCGTGGGGCGGCGACTTACTTCCCTAGATCGGTTGAAGGGATCGCGCCGAAGGACGTCGATGGGCGACATAAAGTTTTCTCAAAGGAGCGTTGGTTACAGCTCGCCAGCATGCTTGGCACACGAGATGGATGGCGGATACGCCGGCTATCTCACGCCCGATGAGCTTATCCAGCTTTTCAATACACTTCTCGATATCGAATGGATCGGTGAAAGGTCGGCGTGCGCCCTTGCTGCCGAAAGCCCATCGCCGGAGGTTCGGCGGTTTCTCGAGGAGGTGGCGCGGGAATCTGGACGATTCGCCTCGGCATTCAGCCGCCACATCGAGGACCTCGGCGGCGAGCGGCAGACGCTCACAACGTTATTTCAAGGGGCGGCTGGAGCAGACGGCGGATTTTCAGAGCGGCTAGCCCTATTGAGCGAGGGCCAGAGCGACATCGTGCGGATGCTGAAGAAAGCATTGCCGCGCATTCAAGACGACCGTCTCCATGCAGCCGTCAAAGAGATACTCGGCGCGCACGAAGCAAACCACCCGCTTTACGCGGCCATTATTGAGGCGATGCCCCACCATTAACCCGAAGGGGTTTTGTCGCGGAACCACCCTTCGTCGAGCGATACTGCGCGATTGATTCATGAACACGTTAAGAGATACTTGGCCGACCTTGAATATCCCCGCCTTATCGAATTCGTTGAGGGCTCGCCGCTAACGGCCACAGGCAAGACTATTCACCGGGAACTGCGGAAAAGGACATCGAAAGGCAAAAATCCGCAACGGCCGGATGACTGCCGCAACCGAAGGCGTTGATTTTTGAAGCAGACGCCGAACACCTCGCTCAGGGATCGCCCGGCACCTTGAAGCTCGGGGCGCTGTCGGGATTGACCGCACGGGTCACGTAGTCTTCCATTTGCGGCTCGTAGGCCAGCCAAAGGTTCCGGAGCTGCATGATCGGTCCTTGATCGGCCCAATCGACCCGCAAATTGACAGTCGGCCAAGGTTGATCGGCCCCAACGATCAGGCCGGCCGAATGTATGGGGCCGGCCTCACCACCTGCGACCAAACCCTCTTCGAGGGCGCGGAGGAGTCGTTCGCCAAGATGCAGCTCGCCATGGGCCTGGAAGGTCGAAACCATGGCAGCCGGTATGTCCTTGTTGGCGAGCAAATTGCCCGCAGCAACGCAATCGACACCGATTTTGGATGCCCCACGTCCGAGCACCTTCGATCCCGAATGATGGGCCGTTCGCCCGTTCACATCGATTGCGGAGACCTGCCGATAGGCGGCATGCGGTGTCCCGGATATCACCTCGGCCAACGCCCGATCCGGCGGGCTGCCCTTCGCCATCAGATCGAGAATTCCGAATGCGAGGACCGGATCGGTAACGTTCTGGCTTGCAACCGCACCGACCTTCGGACGCACCCAGGCACATCGTCCGGTAACCGCGATGCTCGACGTCGAGATTGCGATGCCCACCATGCCCGTACGGCTGCATCGCCCGACGATCGAGAATGTCATGCCCTGCCTCCCCTCTTTGCCTTGCGTCCCGAGGCGGGCTTCGCGCGCGCGCGCCGCTTGAGGAGATGGTCCCTATTGTCGGTCGAAAGCCCGCTGCCTCGCGGCCGCTCTTCTTCGGGAATGACTGCGTCGACGTCGATCTCCATGAGAAGCTCCGGCCGGGCAAGAGCGCTGACAATGAGCCCGGTCGAGCAAGGATATACTCCCTTCAGCCACTTCCCGAGCACTCGGTAAACCGGCTCGCGGTAGGCCCGATCGATGACATAGACGTGGATCTTGCAGATGTGCTCGATCTTCGAGCCTGCCTCCTCGAGCAGGATTTTCACGCATTTCATCGCGTTTTCGGCCTGCGCGGCGGGATCGCCGACGCCGACGATGCTCCCGTCGAAAGTCATGCCCGTTTGGCCGCGCACGAAAACGTGATTCCCTGCCCGGACTGCCATGCAGAGGTCAATGCCAAGCTGCTGATCCGAATAGTAATCGTTCGTGTTGTATCTTCGGATGCGCACATGCGCCACGGCGGCCTCCCCCAATCGATGTTGATTTGCTGCCGGTTCAGACGGCTGGCTGCAAGGATTCGATTGTCACCCGACCATAAGTCCGATCGCAATACAAGAGGGGACGTCCGTCGCCCTGCTCCACATCGCACACGGCGCCGATGATGACGTGATGCGACCCGCAGCGCACTTCGCGGACAAGCGAACATTCGAAGGCGACAAGCGCCCCAACGAGAGAAGGAGTGCCCGTGGCGCCCACCCAACCTCGCGGCGTGTTCGTCGTGACGATAGTCACACCCGTTGTGGCCATTCGCATTCCGTTCAGAAAATCCTCGTGCAGCATCGCTGATCCCTCACATTGCACGCATAATCACATCACTTTATCGCTCAATCCCGCCGACTTCTTGACGAAGCGAAGCGCGTTATCGAAATCGAAATTGGTATAGACCGCATTCAAATGCGCGAATGGCGGGGATTGCGCGAAAAGCTCGAATGTCACACGGTGGCCGGCATAGTCCGAGTTGAGAAGGTCGCGGGCAAATGCGAGCAGGCGGCGACGGTCCTCGGCACTCCATGCTTCGTTGACCGAGTAATACTTGTCGAGCCAGGGTTTGGTGTCCGGGTGCTCGAAGGCAGCACGGTCGGGCGTCACGCATATCTGCCCGCCGCAGAGCTCCCGCGCCAAATGCATCATCGCCGGTAACTTCGTACAGGCATGCACGCGGCCGGTGAAGAGGAGCGACTGATTCGGCATCAATAATCCGGCCGGGCTCGGCTCCGCGAGCGCTATCGCCGCCGTCAGGTGCGCATTGATCCCCTCGCGATAGCAAACAAGCTCGGCGAGCTTCTCTCGGACGGCTTGCTGCTTGTCGAGTCCAGTCTGGCGTACGTTGAATAGAGTGGCCCCGATCATCATGTCGGCGATGTAGAGGATGCGTTGAACGAAGGGATAGGCCGAGTAACGGTGCAAGGTGGCGCGGATGAAGCTTGCGGCCTTCGTGTGCCGGTAGAACAGCACGTTTTCCCAAGGCACCAACACGTCATCGAACACGATCAGCGTATCCACCTCGTCGAAACGGTTGGCGAGCGGGTAATCCTCGGCGCGTGCACGTCCAGCGAAGCCCGTTCGGCAGATGTGCTTCATGCCCGGCCAGCCCATTTCTGCGATGAAACCGACCGCGTAGTCCGAAAGCTTATCGTCGCCCCAGTTGGCGATCGTCGGCTTCACGAACGCCTGGTTGGCATAGGCTGCCGCGGTTTCATATTTGGCGCCCCGGACGACGATGCCTTTGTCGGTTTCCTTGACCACGTGGAGCAGCATGTCCGGGTCCTGGTCCTGCGGGCGCTTCGAGCGGTCGCCCTTGGGATCGGTGTTCGCCGAAACATGGAAGGGATCGCTGCGCAATGCCTTAAAGATGTGATGTTCGACATTTCGACTGAATTGCGGATCGATTTCGTCGAGCACCTTTTTTCCATCCCAAAGCGACCACACCTCACCGATCGTCTCGTCGCCCATGCGCACAACGACGCCGCCGATCTCGTTCGTCTGCGCATCGACATAGCGGCGCTTGTCGTGCCAATCCTGTTGAGTTTTCGGGAGTTTAAGGGCGGTGTTGCAGGGTTCGTTGGAGGCATCGTCGACGTAGGACATGAGGTCGCGGTGCTTTTCCTCATGCGCCATGTCGTAAAAGCGCGCCCTTACATCCACGATCGGCTTGAATGCCGGATGGGTCGGGACGTCCTTGACTCGTTCGCCATTGATCCAAACCTGGCGCCCGTCGCGCAAGGACTCGCGGTATTGCTCTCCGGTTCTCAACATCGCCTTCTCCCGTTGCTCGACTTCCTGGAATAATTCTGGTTTGAATTCAGAACATAAATAAAATGTAATTTATCTAATCATAGGATAGAAATTTTTGATACAGTACACCCTCAAGCAGCTCACCTATTTCACCGCCGCCGCCGAGCGCAACAGCGTCACCGAGGCAGCACGGGTACTCAACGTATCCCGGCCTTCTGTTTCAACCGCGATCGGACACCTCGAGGATGTGCTCGGGACCCAGCTGTTCCTGCGCCATCATGCCCATGGCCTCTCTATGACGCCTGCGGGTCGCCGTCTGCCCGCAAAGGCGCGCAGCCTCCTAGCACACGCTGAGGAGCTTGCGGCCGACCAATGGAGCGAGGGGGAGCATCTGCGCGGCGAACTGCAGCTCGGTTAGTTCGTCACCTTCGCGCCCTACTATCTTCCGGGCCTCTTGGCGCGGTTTGCCGGCATCCACCCTGACGTATCGGTTGGCCTCCAGGAAGGCGATATCGCAACGCTGCAGCGCGCACTCGTAATCGGCGCGCTGGAACTAGCGCTGATCTACGACCTGGCATTGAGCTCAGAAATTACGCGCGAGCCGCTTGCTGCGCTCGAGCCCTATGCGGTGCTCCCGGCCAAACATCCGCTTGCAAGTCGTAAACACGTCCCGATCGCAGCGCTCGCCTCCGAGCCGTTCATCCTTCTCGACCTCCCCCAGAGCCGGGAATATTTCCTTGCGATCTTCCTTGCCTACGGAATCGAGCCCACAGTGCGCTATGCGGCACCGTCGATCGAAATGGTGCGCGGGCTCGTCGCCCAGGGTCACGGTGTGGGCCTTCTCAACATCCGTCCGGCCGGCGATGAAGCCTATGACGGCAGCGCGTTGGCCTACCGTCCCCTCGAGGAGGACGCCCCGCCTTTGAGAATCGTGTTGGCGCGTCCGGCCCAGGCGCGGCCCACACGGGCTGCGCAAGCACTCATTACCTGTGCCAAGGATTATTTCGCGCGCGCGCGCGCTTGTAACGCTTGTATCGGTCGTTAAGGAGCGCGAAGAGCCCGTCCGCATCGACGTGCTCGACCACTTCCGCGTTCGGCGATCTACCCTTGAGTTCCACGCATCGTCCGAGATCCGTTTCGCCCCATGCGAGCACGCGAATATGTGCCGGCCGCGTCCGGAAGAGTTCGGGCCGCGCCAAATAAGCGGGCGCCAGAACATCATGCACCGCGGGTCCGGGCTGACCGCGCTTCGAGACGTATTCCAAGCTGTATCGCAGCATGCCCGCTGCGGCGCGGGCAACGGGATTGCCGAGCGCTTCGATGGTGGCGATGCGCGATGGTGTCGCGCGCGCCTGACGCGTCACATCCAGCCCGAGCATGGTGATTTTGAAACCCGCCTCGAAAACGATGGCGGCAGCATCGGGATCGGTGTGGAAATTGAACTCGGCCGAAGGTGTGACGTTGCCTCGGCCGAGGGAGCCGCCCATCAATACGACCTCGGCGATCTTTTCGACGATCCCCGGCGACCCTGCCACCGCCGACGCGACGTTCGTCAGGGGACCGGTTGCAATGATCGTGATTGGCTCTTCGCACTGGCCGAGCATCTCGACCAGGTACTCGACCGCGTGCGTTTCCTCAGGGTGGAGCCAAGCGGGCGGCAGATTCGACCCATCGATGCCACTCTCACCATGAAATCCAGCGCTTGTCGTTAGCGGTCTGCGCAGGGGGCGGGGGCAGCCCGGATGAACGGGGAGATCGGCATGGCCGGCCGCCTCAACGATGCGCCGGGCGTTCTCGGTTGTGCGTTCGAGCGGCGCATTGCCTGCGACTGTCGTAACCGCCAGCACCTCGAATATCTCCGGCGAGGCAAGCTCGAGCCAAAGGGCCATGGCGTCGTCCTGGCCCGGATCGCAATCGTGAACGATCTTGCGCGGCGCCAACTTTCTTTTCCCTGATTCGGTGCAACGCCACCTACCGGGGCGTGCGAGATTTCCTCGATGACAGCCGTCAGTGCATTCCAAGACGATGGGGCAACCAAATCGATATAGTCGGCGAATAGGTCACGAGTGCCAGGAAGGTAAGCGTGGTGACAAGTCAAGGCAAGACGGCAATCGTAGGCTCGCTGGTGCCCATCCTGACGATATCACTTGCGACATAAAGGTTGAGTCCGTCCCGCGGATGGCAAAGGCCCGTTTTCATGTTGACCGCCATGAGGATGCCAAGATGAATCGGATCGATATTTGATGACAATCGTATCGCCGGCGTCGGCGGCACCCGTCATGAAGAGCGCGCGCAGTGCAACGATGCCCAGTTTGAGCAGGTTCGTGCGAATGCTCCCCGTCCTTCACGAATACTTTGCGTTCGCCCCGAGATTGGAGCTAACACCCGATGCCGCGCTATGCAAAAGCACAGGCGCGCGAGCCTGCGGCTGGCCCGCTCGCTGGTCGATCCCGGCAGCAGCGCCTGCGCGATGGCGATTGCGGTCCGGGTGAGCTTCAACCACAATCGAGCGGGCCGGGACCGAGTGGCGGCGGTGCGGCGCGCTGCCCCCCGGGGAGTGAACTTGCGCTTCTAGAATATTGCCAGGCAGACACGAAAATAAACAACGGGGGAAGTCGTATGCGTGGAATGCTCGATCTTGCAATGCTCAAAGGGCTGATCGACGCACGGGAAATCGATACCGTTCTGGTATGCATGGTGGACATGCAGGGCCGACTCATGGGGAAACGGGTGACCGGCCACTATTTCCTCGACACGGCGGATCACGGCACCCACGCCTGCAATTACCTCCTGACGGTCGACATGGAAATGGAACCGGTACCCGGGTTCAAGGCCGCATCCTGGGACAAGGGATACGGCGATTTCGGGATCGTGCCCGATCTGAACACGTTGCGCCGGGTCCCATGGCTCCCGGGAACGGCCCTTGTGCTCGGCGACGTCGTCGACCATGAGGGAAACGACGTTCCCCATGCGCCGCGCTCGATATTGAAGCGCCAGATTGCCCGTCTTGCACGCATGGGCTATGCGGCGAAGATGGCGTCGGAGCTCGAATTCTACATTTTCGAGGACAGCTACGATGGCGCACGCCAAAAAAGCTACAAGGGCGTCAAGCCGGCCGGCTGGTACTTCGAGGACTACCATATTTTTCAGACGACCAAGGAAGAAGGATTGACGCGCGCGGTCCGTAACGCGATGGAGGACGCAGGTATCCCAATCGAATCGTCGAAGGGCGAATGGGGTCCCGGCCAAGCGGAGATCAACGTCGTCTATTCGGATGCGCTTGACATGGCCGACCGGCACGTCGTCTTCAAGAACGGTGTCAAGGAGATCGCGCACGGCCAGGGCAAGTCGGTGACGTTCATGGCCAAGTGGGACCACGGCCTCGCGGGTTCGAGCTGCCATATCCACAGCTCCCTCTGGGACAGTGCGCGCAATAAGGCGCTCTTTCATGACCCGAAGGCGCGTCAGGGCATGTCGGCGCTCTTTCGCCACTACCTGGCCGGCCAGTTGGCGCTTGCGCGTGAGATGACCTTTTTCCTTGCGCCGACGATCAACTCCTATAAGCGCTTCCAGGCCGGCTCCTTCGCGCCGACCAAAGCGGTTTGGAGCTTCGACAATCGCACTGCGGGATTCCGTGTCATCGGGGAGGGCAAGGGTGCGCGCGTCGAGTGCCGGATTCCCGGCGCCGATGTCAACCCCTACCTTGCGTTCGCGGCACTTCTGGCCGCCGGGTTGCACGGCATCGACAACAAGCTTGCCCTGGATGTTCCCTATTCCGGCAATGCCTACGCGGCAGCCGAAATTCCTGAAGTGCCCAAGACGTTGCGTGACGCGACCGCCGCACTCGACCACTCGAAAGCCCTGCGCAAGGCGTTTGGCGGCGAGGTGATCGATCACTACGTCCACGCGGCTCACTGGGAGCAGGCGGAGTACGATCGCCGCGTGACGGATTGGGAGCTTATCCGCTATTTCGAGCGTGCGTGAATTCGCCTACCGAGCACCCAACCGGCACCGCGCGGCGCTCGCAAGGCGCCCTATTGGAGACGAGCGACATCATGGCTAAGAACACATCCTGCCCGACCGCGAATTGGAACTATCCGACAAGCGTGCGCTTCGGCCCGGGACGCATCGAAGAGTTGCCCGACGCGTGCAAAGCGGCGGGTATTCGGCGACCACTTCTCGTCACCGATCCCGGATTGGCGCCACTGCCAATCGTAAAACACGCGGTTGAGCTCATGGCTGCCGCAGGCATGAACCCTGGCGTCTTCTCGGACCTGCGGCCGAATCCAGTCTCTAAGAATGTCGAGGATGGGATACGTTCGCTGCATGCGGGCGGGCATGACGGCGTCGTTGCGATGGGTGGCGGCAGTGCCCTCGATACCGGGAAGGTCATCGCGTTCCAGGCAGGCCAGACGCGCCCAATTTGGGACTTCGAGGACATCGGCGACTGGTGGACGCGGGCTAATTCAAGCGCCATAAAGCCGATTGTCGCCGTGCCCACCACCGCCGGCACCGGTTCGGAGGTCGGGCGCGCAGGCGTCATCATCAACGAGGCCACGCACCGCAAATACATCATCTTCCATCCAATGATGATGCCGCGCGTGGTGATTTCCGATCCCGAACTCACGGTCGGCCTGCCTCCTCATATTACGGCTGCAACGGGCATGGATGCGCTTGCCCACAACCTCGAAGCGTACTGCGCTCCCTCCTACCACCCCCTCGCCGAAGGGGTGGCGCTTGAAGGTATCCGGCTTGTCAAGGAGTGGTTGCCCACCGCCTTTCGTGACGGCAAGAACCTGGCGGCGCGCGGCAACATGCTTGCTGCGGCAAGTATGGGTGCAACCGCCTTTCAGAAGGGCCTCGGAGCCATCCACGCAATGAGCCATCCGGTCGGCTCGATATACGACACCCATCACGGTCTGACAAATGCCGTCGTGATGCCCTATGTGCTCGTCAAAAACCGCCCAACGATCGAAGATAAGATGGCGCGCACCGCGCGCTATCTCGGCCTCGCCCAAGGCTCTTTCGTCGCCATGCTCGATTGGGTGATGGAGCTTCGACACCAACTCAAGATTCCTCACACGCTTGCCGACCTCGGCGTGGGCGGCGACCGCGTGCCCGAGCTTGCAAGAATGGCGGCTGAAGATCCGAACAACGGCGGCAATCCCCCACCTCTTACCGTCGCGGAATATGAAGCCCTGTTCACGAACGCCTTGCGCGGCAGGCTCGGCTGAAACGAACAGAGCCGAGTCCATACATGGCAATTTTTGAAAAGGCCGTGCGCCCGCGCGTGCGCTGGCGCGACGTTACGGCCAGCTACGATCGGCACATGCTGGCGAACGCCCTTGTCGCCTTTCTTTTCTCCGTGACTGGCCCGCTCGTTATCCTTCTCGCCGTCGCTACGCAAGGCGGGCTTGATCGAGAACACATTGCGTCTTGGATTTTCGCGGGCTATGCGATCGGCGGCGTGCTCTCGATCATCGCGAGCGTTGCATATCGTCAACCCATCGGGATCGCCTGGTCGATTCCGGGCGCCGTGCTGATAGGGCCCGCACTTCAGCATTTGGCCTTCAGCGAGATCGTTGGCGCCTACCTCGCAACCGGCGCGCTGATGCTTGCCTTGGGGCTGACAGGGGTCGCGCGCAGGGCGATGGCGCGGGTGCCGATGCCTATCGTCATGGGCATGGTAAGCGGCGTCTTTCTCCCTTTCGGCATAAGGATCGTGACCGGCTTCATCGATGACACGCTGATAGCCTTTGCCGTCGTCGCCTCGTTTCTCGCCGCAAGTGCAGTGCCGGCCATTGGACGTGTGGTCCCTCCGGTGCTGACGGCGTTGATCGTCGGGATCGGCGTGATGTTGTTGAGCGGCCATTTCGCGTTCAACGAGCCGCTGCGGTGGGCGCTTGCCCAACCAAGGCTTTACCAGCCGACCTTCTCCGGACGCGCCCTCTTCGAGCTCGTGATACCACTCGCCGTCGCAGTACTCGGCATACAGAATCCGCAAGGTATCGCCATCCTGAAATCGTCGGGATATGCCCCGCCAGTCAATACCCTCACAATCATGTGCGGTGTCGGCACGCTGTTCTTCGGCATCTTCGGCGCGGTCCCGACCACGGTGACGGGGCCCTCAAACGCCATCATGTGCTCAAGTGGATCGAGGGAGCAGCGTTTCGTCGCGGGCATCATCTATGGGCTTCTCTTGCTCTCGTTCGGGCTTCTGGCGCCGCTGGCAACACAGGTTGGCCTCGCTTTGCCGACGGCATTCATCGGTGTCCTTGGCGGACTTTCGATGCTGCGCGTGTTACAGGGCGCTCTTGTCGCCACCTTCGGCCACGAGCTAACGCTCGGCGCCCTCGCCACTTTCCTCGTCACTGTCTCGGGCGTCACGATCTTCAACATTGGGGCACCGTTCTGGGGCCTGGTTTTCGGGCTAGGCACGAGCTGGCTTCTCGAACGTGACGCCCTACGCAAGGTCTGGTACGGATAACCTCATGTGGGCGCTCATCGTTCATGCCGGCGTCACTTTTCTGGTCGTCATCGATCCCGTCGGCACGGCCCCGATTTTCGCGAGTTTGACCGCAGGCAGGAGCCCCGAAGAGCGCGGCACTTCCGCTTTGACCGGCATCGTTGTCGCGGCGGCCGTTCTTTACATTTTTGCCTTCATTGGCGAAGCATTTCTTACGGCACTCGGCGTGACCCTTGCGGCGTTTCGCATCGCAGGCGGGGTCCTCCTGTTCCTCGTCGCCATCGATATGGTGCTGGCGCGTCAGTCGGGCCTCCGGTCGACGACGTCGAGCGAGGACGAGGAGGCGCACCACCGCCATGATATCGCCGTGTTCCCGCTCGCCGTACCGCTTATTGCCGGACCTGGCGCTATCGCTTCCGTCATGCTGCTGACCGAAGAAGCAAAAGGTTCCTGGCTCGGGCATGGCATCGTATTAGGCGTGCTCTCTGCGATTCTCCTGATCACTTATTTGTGTCTCCTGGCCGCAGGCAGGATCGTCAACCTGCTCGGCGTTACCGGAACGAATGTCGTCGGCCGCGTGCTCGGCATTGTGCTAGCGGCACTTGCAACACAGTTCATTATCGATGGCGTGCAAGCAACTTTGACGGGAAGCGGCTAGAGCGATTCGAGAAACGCGATCAGCGCGTCTCGCTCGTCCTTCGTCATTCCCCTGAACGCGTCCTTGGCGGCCTCGGCTTCGCCGCCGTGCCACAGGATCGCTTCGGCGGGACCGCGGGCACGACCGTCGTGAAGCAGGAACTCGTGACCCGTGATCGATTTGATGAGCCCTAGCCCCCAAAGCGGTGCCGTTCGCCAGGATCGTCCATCGGCAACGAATTCCGGTCGCCCGTCGGCGAGGCCATCTCCCATGTCGTGGAGAAGAAGATCGGAATACGGATGGAATTCCCTGTGCGCAAGATCGGGATCGGGACTGGTCCCGCTTTCGAGCGTCGGACGATGACACTCAGCGCAGCCTGCCTGCTCGAACAGTACGGCACCCTGCTTGACGATGGGACTGTCCTGCTCGCGCGGCAAAGATGGTGCAAGTTGCGCCACATAAAACGTAGCTGCGTCGAGAAATTCGTCGCCGATCTTGGGTTTGCGTGGCGACGCCGCAGCGGCTGCCTGGCATTCCGTTTCTACTTCGGTGCAGTCGTTGGTCGGATATAGAGGGTTGGTGATCCCGATATCCCGGTTGAATGCATTTGCATTTTGTTGACGCAAGCTCGGTTGCCCTGCCTTCCAGCCTAGATGGCCAACGCGTAAAGCTTCCGCCGTCAAATCCCAGACCCGATTGGGACGACCATGAACTCGGCCGTTTCGCTTCTCCTCGGATGCGATCGCCTCGATTTCTTGATCGGGTACCGCATCGATCAGGCCGAGGCCGACGATCGCAGGCGCTATGCGCACCGAGACGAGCGTGTCGGAACCGAGCGGGCCATAGGCAAGCGCCTCGAAGCGATAATGGGGTGCGCGCAACGAGTAGGCGGTACCGTCTGCATAGCGTTCCTCGTTCTCCGTATAGCTGACCGACGCCCTGCCCTCGATCGGAACGCCGGCGACCGCGTTACGATCCAGCTGATCGCCGTAGAGCGGGTGTGGCCTCGGTCCGCCTTCGGGCGTCGTTCCAGGTATCGAGAGGCGAACCGTCATTGAAATCATCGGAAAGTCCGGGGATTGAGGCGGCTCGCCGCGCCCGGCGTGGGTATGGCAGCCATCGCACGAAAGACGGCTGAATAGCGGGCCGAGGCCGTCGAATCCGGCTTTGGGTCCCGGTGCGATCGACCAATCGGACTCGAAAAGCGTACGGCCAAGAAGAAACTTTTCCGGCTGATCGTTGCCAATACGGGCGACCAACCCTGCGAAGTCTCCTTCCCTCGGCATCGTGTCCTGGGCGCGCGCCGGTAAAAGTGCAATCGCCAAAAAGGCGATGCCAAGCGACGTGGCGTAGCGCAACGAAGCCTCAATCCTCTTCCTGCAGCGACATGAGCGCTGCATTACCGCCTTGGGCGGTCGTGTTGACGGAAAGGGTGCGTTCGACCGCGAAGCGGGGAAGATAGTGCGGTCCGCCCGCCTTGGGACCCGTGCCCGAAAGACCCTCGCCGCCGAACGGCTGCACGCCCACCACGGCGCCGATCATATTTCGATTCACATAGGAATTGCCCACGTGCGCGCGACGCGTGACATGCTCGACCGTGCTGTCGATCCTGCTGTGCACACCGAGCGTGAGGCCGTAGCCGGTGGCGTTTACCGCATCGATTACTTCGTCAAGCCGGCTCGCCTGATAGCGCACAACGTGGAGGATTGGACCGAAGACCTCGCGTTCGAGCCGCCCAATGCGGTCGATCTCGAATGCGGCCGGCGCCACAAAGGTACCATGGGCGCAAGCGCCTTCCAGCTCGACCCGATGAATGAGTTTCCCGTCGCGGGACATGCGAGCTGCATGTTCCTCGAGCATATTTTTGGCGTCCTGGTCGATGACCGGACCGACATCGGTCGAGAGCAGCCCCGGATCGCCTACCTTGAGTTCGCGCATGGCGCCCGCGAGCATGTCGAGGAGTTTTGCGGCGATCTCGTCTTGGACGAAAAGGACCCGCAGCGCCGAACAGCGCTGGCCCGCGCTCTGAAAGGACGAGGCCAAGACATCGGCCACGACCTGCTCCGGCAACGCGGAACTGTCGACGATCATGGCGTTTTGCCCGCCCGTTTCGGCGATGAGGGGCACCATCGGTCCTTTACGTCCCGCGAGGGACCGCTGAATGGCCCACGCGGTGTCGGTCGAACCCGTGAAGACGACCCCGGCCGTGCGCCGATCCGCCACGAGGCGCCCGCCGATCAACTCGCCCGGCCCCGGCAAAAGTTCGATCGCATCTGCCGGAATGCCGGCCTCGTGGAAGAGCCGCACCGCGTGCGTCGCGATCAGGGGGGTCTGCTCGGCCGGTTTGGCGATGACGCAATTGCCCGCCGCGAGTGCGGCCGTGATCTGGCCCGTGAAGATCGCAAGCGGAAAGTTCCACGGACTGATGCACGCAAAGACGCCGCGGCCGTGAAGCGAAAGTTCGTTCCGCTCGCCAGTCGGCCCCGGCAGCGACAGCGGTTGACCGAAATCGACGCGCGCTCGGTTGGCATAATAACGGCAGAAATCGACGGCTTCCCGGACTTCAGCCACCGCGTCGGGAATGGATTTTCCCGCCTCCCGCACGGCGAGCGCCATGAGTGTAGCCATGTCACGCTCATAGAGCTCCGCAATACGGTCGAGCCTTGCAGCTCGCTCGCTGGCCGGCAATCCCTCCCAAAGGGGAAACGCACGCTGGGCCCGGTCGAGCGCGTCGTCAACGTCTGCCTCGCTTGCGTCGCGCACCTCCCCGATTTGGCGTCGGCGATCGGCCGGATCGAACACCGCACGGCCCGCCCCTGTGATTGCAACACCACCGACGATCGGACCAGCACGCCAACTTCCCGATCCGGCCTGCCCCATCGCCTGTGCGAGCGGCGCCAACACTGCCGGGTCGGAAAGATCGATGCCGATCGCATTGAGCCGTTCCGGCAAATAGATATTCCGAGGCAATGGAATGCTCGGATGCGGTTTTTTCGTCAGTTTGCGCATGCGCGCGATCGGATCCGCGATGATGCTGTCGATCGGCGCGCGCTCATCGACGATGCGATTGACGAACGACGTATTCGCGCCATTCTCGAGGAGGCGCCGAACGAGATAGGGCAGCAAATCCTCGTGGCTGCCGACCGGCGCATAGATGCGGCAGGGCAGATTGAGATGCCTCGCACCCACCACCTGCTCGTAAAGCGCCTCACCCATGCCATGCAGCCTTTGGAACTCGAACTCCCGATTGTTGCCGGCGAATTCGAGGATCGCCGAAACCGTATGGGCATTGTGGGTCGCGAATTGCGGATAAAATGCGTCACGCCCACCGAGGAGGCGCTGGGCGCACGCAAGATACGAAATGTCTGTTGCCGTTTTGCGGGTGAAGACGGGATAGTTGTCGAGGCCGCGCTCCTGGGCGCGCTTGACCTCGCTGTCCCAATAGGCACCCTTCACGAGGCGCACCATGAGCCGTCGACGCTCGTTGCGCGCCAATTCCGCGAGCCAATCGACGACGGCGGTCGCGCGCTTCTGGTATGCTTGGACGGCCAGGCCGAGACCCTCCCACCCGGCGAGGCTTCCGTCTCGCGCGACGGCGGCAAGGACTTCGAGGGAGAGCTCAAGCCGATCCGCCTCTTCCGCGTCGATCGTCATGCCGATGCCGACCTGCTTCGCGTGCTGCGCGAGGGCGACGATGCGGGGGGTAAGCTCTTTGAGCACGCGCTCGCGCACGGCGAACTCGTAGCGGGGATGGAGTGCGGAGAGCTTGACCGAAATTCCGGGCGAGGCAATAGGGCCGCGACCCTGGGCCGCTCGACCAATTGACGCAATTGCCCGATCGTATGCTTCGAAATAGCGTTCCGCGTCCTTCGCGGTGCGCGCCGCCTCGCCAAGCATGTCGTAGGAATGGCGATAGCCGAGTGGTTCTTCCGCCTTGGCCCGCTCGAGTGCTTCCTCGATCGTGCGGCCCATGACGAATTGGCGGCCCATGATGCGCATTGCCTGCATCATCGCCTGGCGGATGACCGGCTCCCCGCTTCGCGCCACCAGCCGGCCGAGGAGCGAGCCCATATCGCGCTCGTCAAACTCACCCAGCTTGACGAGCCGGCCCGTGAGCATCAGCGCCCACGTCGAAGCGTTCACGAACAGCGAATCGCTCTTCCCCAGATGCTTCTCCCAATCGGCGAGGCGCAGCTTGTCGCGAATAAGGCGGTCGGCCGTATCGCGATCCGGAATCCTGAGGAGCGCTTCGGCCAGGCACATCAGGACGACACCCTCCTGGCTCGAAAGGGCATATTCATGGAGGAAGGCGTCGAGGCCCCCCTGCCCGATGCGCAGCCTACGCACCTCCACGACAAGGGTGCGCGCCCGTTCCGCGATCCGGTCGAGTTGATCGGCCGGCAATTGCAGTTCTGCGACGAGACGCTCGACGACAGCACTCTCGTCGGCGCGATAGAGGGCGGAGAGTGCCCGCCACCGCTCATCGCCAGGCGGGATGGCTGTCGAGAAGATCATGGTGGGGGGTGCGCCTTCGTCCGGCATGGATTATCCCTCGTTAGAGGGGCCATCTATACTCCCTGTCCGGGGCCGCGCCAACGGAAGGGTGAAGTGGCACCGCACCTAAAGCAATCCCAGATCGCGCAATTCGGCAGCCAGCTTAGCGGGCAACTCATCATCACCCTTGGCGCGCGGCGGCAGATCGGGAGGTGCGGCCTCGGGCCCCAGATAACGCCAGCCCTGGAACGGACGCCAAGCGGCGAGCTGGGTTTTCACGAGCTTGCGGTCGAGCTCGATGGCGCAAGCCGGCTCACCCGCTTGATTGTGGGTGGCGCGAAGGCCAACGATCCGCTGGCGGACGCGAACGTAGCCCTTGATAACCCAATAGAGCGAGCCGCCGTCAAGAACGTCGTCCTCGCGCTTGGGCGTCATGCGCGTGACATGACGCAAGCGCGCCTTGGGGTTGCGCTTGCGAAGCTGTGCCAAGCGATGTTTTTGCCATTTCGCGAGCTCGTCGACCGAATCGATGCCGACGCAAAGCTTGATGATGTGGAGTGTCACGTGCGCTAACGGTGTCTTTCCCGATCAGGCGGCGGCCTTGCCGGCAAGCGCGAGGGATACCTTGGAGACGGGTGTCTTGCCAAGCTCGGCGCAAATATATCGCCCGGCCGCGACGAGTTTTGCAAGATCGACGCCCGTCTCGGCTCCGAGGCCGTTGAGCATGTATAGGACGTCCTCGCTCGCCACGTTTCCCGAGGCACCCTTCGCATAGGGACAGCCTCCGAGGCCAGCGACGGAGCTATCGACCACGGATACGCCGCGTTCCATTGCGGCAAGGATGTTCGCGAGCGCTTGGCCGTAGGTGTCGTGGAAATGAACGGCGAGCCTCTCGCGTGGAACGGCTACTGCGACACGATCGATCATGGCTTGCGCCTTGGCCGGGGTACCGATGCCGATCGTGTCGCCGAGCGAGATTTCATAGCACCCCATGGCAAAGAGCTTGGCGGAAACGTCCGCCACGGCGTCTACGCCAATCTCGCCCTCATAGGGGCAGCCAAGTACGCAGGAGATATAACCTCGCACGCGCACACCGTCCTTTTTCGCAGCAGCGGCAACGGGTGCAAAGCGCGCGAGGCTCTCGGCGATCGAGCAGTTGATATTGCGCTGGGAAAAGCTTTCCGAAGCCGCACCAAAGATCGCGATTTCCTCGGCTTTGGCGGCACGGGCGGCCTCGTAACCTCGCATGTTGGGGACGAGTACGGGATAGCTCACGCCCCGCTTACGGCGAAGTTTCGCCATCACCTCCGCCGTATCGGCCATTTGGGGGATCCATTTCGGGGATACGAAGCTCCCGGCTTCCACAACGGCAAGGCCCGAATCGGCGAGCTGCTCGATCAACGACACCTTCGTAGCAGCCGGCAGCGTCTTGGACTCGTTCTGGAGCCCGTCGCGAGGACCGACTTCGACCATTTTTACCCGCTTCGGCAGCGTCACGCTCAATTTCCCCTCGCGGGCTGAAAGACAATCAGCTCGGCGCCCTCCTCAACCTGCTCGCCGGCCGAATATATTACCTTCTCGATCGTGCCGTCGGCGAACGCGGAAATCGTATGCTCCATCTTCATCGCTTCCAGAACAAGAAGTGGCGCACCTCGCTTTACTGAAGCACCGTCCTTGACGAGCACCTCGACAACCTTGCCCGGCATCGGCGCCGCAAGCCGGCCGCCGACGGCATCGAGCTCGGCCGCTCCCGCAAGCGGATCGATGAGTAGAAGACGGTGGCTTCCCCTATCGGCAAAGACCACAAGCTCCCGCCCGCGACGCACAACCCGCGCCCGGCAGCGGTATCCCCCAAGGTCGGCCTCGAGCTCGCCGTCCTCAAGAAGTCGACCCCTGACCGCAAGATGAGCGTCGGGAAGATCCATTACATAGCCATCCCGACGATAGTGCACGGTGACTGCGGCTTCCCCGTTACCGTCTTGAAGCCGCACGATATGATGGTTGTCGTCGTTCATCCGCCAGCCGTCGGTATATGCCCAAGGCGAATATGGATCGTCCGATTTGCGCGCCTCCGATTCGGCCTGTCTGGTGCGCTGCAAGAAGAGCGACAGGGTCGCAAGCGCCAGCGTGCGGGCGCTCGCTGGCTTCGCCTCCGGGATCAGGTCGCGGCGATGGCGTGCGATGAAGCCCGTATCGAGTTCCGCTGCCGCGAACGCTGGATGAGCGGCAATGGCGCGCAGAAACTCGGTATTCGTCGCAACACCGACGACTTCGCATTCGCCGAGCGCTTTCACAAAACTTTTGCGCGCCGCTTCGCGATCTTCGCCCCATGCTATCAGCTTTGCGATCATGGGATCGTAGTGGATGGTCACGGCGTCGCCCTCAACGACACCTGTATCGATCCGTACGTTGGGGTCATCCTCGGGAAATCGCAGATGCGCGAGACGGCCGGTCGCCGGAAGGAAATCCCGGCTCGGGTCTTCGGCATAAATGCGCGCCTCGAAGGCATGCCCATTGATACGCAGACGGTCCTGGTCGAGCGGCAGACGCTCGCCCGCGGCGACTCGCAACTGCCATTCGACGAGATCCTGTCCCGAAATCATCTCCGTTACCGGATGCTCGACTTGAAGCCGTGTGTTCATCTCCATAAAAAAGAATGCGCCCGCCTCGTCGGCAATGAACTCGACAGTGCCAGCATTGCGATATCCAATCGCTCGCGCCGCGGCGATCGCGGCCTCCCCCATTTCGCGACGGCGATTCGCGGTCATTCCCGGAGCGGGAGCTTCCTCGATCACTTTCTGGTGGCGGCGCTGAATCGAGCAGTCGCGTTCGAAAAGGTAAACGGCGTTGCCATGCCCATCGGCGAATATCTGAATCTCGATGTGACGGGGTCGCGTCAGATATTTTTCGAGCAGCACCCGATCGTCGCCAAATGACGACGACGCCTCCCGCTTGGCCGAGGCCACGGACGCCTCAAGGTCCTCAAGCCGTTCGACGACGCGCATGCCTTTCCCGCCCCCGCCGGCTGACGCCTTGATCAGGACCGGAAAGCCAATTCGCGCCGCCGCCTCGCGCAACGTGGCGGCATCCTGTCGCTCGCCATGATAACCGGGGACGGTCGGGACCTTGGCCGCATCCATGAGCCGCTTGGCCTCGCTTTTCGAACCCATGGCGCGGATCGCCGACGCGGGCGGACCAATGAAGACGAGGCCGACCTTGTCGCATGCCTCGGCGAAGGCTGCGTTTTCGGAAAGGAAACCATAGCCGGGATGAACGGCTTGCGCACCGGTTTCCTGCGCGGCTGAGACTAGCGCTTCGATCTTGAGATAGCTCTCCCGTGCGGGCGCCGGTCCGATTAGTCGCGCCTCATCGGCAAGGACGACGTGCCGTGCGTTGGCGTCGGCCTCGGAATAGACGGCGACCGTCTGCACCCCGAGTTTCCGTGCAGTGCGTATCACACGGCATGCGATCTCTCCCCGGTTCGCAATCAGAACCTTGTCGAACATGGGCGCGCCTACATCCGGAAGACGCCGAATTTGGTCGTCTCGACCGGGGCATTGAGCGAGGCCGAAATCGCCAGGCCAAGGACCCGGCGAGTGTCCTTGGGATCGATGACGCCGTCGTCCCAGAGCCTGGCACTCGCATAGTAGGGGTGTCCTTGCGCTTCGTATTGAGCGCGGAGCGGCTGCTTGAATGCTTCCTCTTCCTCGACGGACCAGGCGCCGCCCCTGGCTTCAATGTTGTCGCGGCGTACCGTTGCGAGCACGCTCGCCGCCTGTTCCCCGCCCATCACCGAGATGCGCGCGTTCGGCCACATCCAGAGAAACCGCGGCGAGTATGCGCGGCCGCACATGGCGTAGTTGCCGGCGCCAAAGCTGCCTCCGATGATAAGCGTGAATTTCGGCACTCGCGCGCAAGCAACCGCCGTCACCATTTTGGCCCCGTCGCGCGCAATGCCGCCCGCTTCGTACTTCCTGCCGACCATGAAACCTGTGATGTTCTGAAGGAAAAGAAGCGGTATACCGCGCTGACTGCACAGTTCGACGAAATGCGCCGCCTTCAAGGCCGACTCGGAGAACAGGATTCCGTTGTTCGCGACAATTCCGAGTGGATAGCCGTGCAAATGCGAAAAACCGCACACGATCGTTGCGCCATAGAGCTGCTTGAACTCGTCGAATTCGGAGCCGTCCACGAAACGCGCAATGATCTCGCGGACGTCGTAAGGCTTGCGTGCATCCGTCGGCACCACGCCATAGATCTCTTCGGCATCGTGAAGCGGCTCCCGCGGCTGGCGCACGTCAAGCGATACAGTCTTGCGCCGGTTCAAGTCGGCGACGATCTGACGCGCCATGGCAATCGCTTGAAGGTCATTCTGCGCCATGTGATCGACGACACCCGAGACGCGCGCATGCACCTCGGCCCCGCCAAGCTCCTCCGCACTCACGATCTCGCCGGTTGCCGCCTTCACGAGGGGTGGGCCGCCCAGAAAGATGGTGCCCTGTCCGCGCACGATGATCGACTCGTCGGACATTGCAGGCACATAGGCGCCACCGGCCGTGCACGAACCCATGACGACGGCGATCTGTGGAATTCTGAGGGCAGACATGGTCGCCTGATTGTAGAAAATCCGACCGAAGTGATCCCGATCAGGGAAAACCTCGTCCCATGTTGGTAGGTTCGCACCGCCCGAATCGACGAGATAGAGGCACGGCAGCTTGTTTTCCCTCGCGATTTCCTGGGCGCGAACGTGTTTCTTGACAGTGATCGGGAAATAAGTGCCGCCCTTGACCGTCGCGTCGTTGGCGACGACGACGCATTCGCGGCCGGCGATGCGACCGAGTCCCGTGATAATACCGGCGGCTGGCACGTCCCCGCCGTACATACCGTAGGCCGCGAGTTGGGAGAGCTCGAGGAAGGGTGAGCCGATATCGAGCAGTGCGCGCACTCGTTCCCGGGGCAGGAGTTTGCCACGTGAGAGGTGCTTTTGTCGTGCGGCTTCACCGCCACCCTGCTTGATCTCGGCGACGCGCGCGCGCAAATCGGAAACGACCGCGCGCATCGCGTCCGCATTGCGCCGAAATTCGTCACGGCGGGTATCGAGTGCCGATTTGAGAACGGTCATGCGATTCCTCCCCGGTCGACGCCGGTGTCAGCCGCCATCGGCGATCTCGCGCGCGATCACCATATGCTGGACGTCGCTGGTGCCCTCGTAGATCTTGGTAACCCGGACGTCGCGGTATATGCGCTCAACCGGAAAGTCGCGCAGGTAGCCATAGCCCCCGTGGATCTGGATCGCATCGGAGCACACACGCTCGGCCATTTCTGTCGAGAAGAGCTTTGCCATGCACGCTTCCTTGAGGCACGGCTCACCCGCGTCTCGGCGAGATGCCGCGTGGAGCACGAGCTGGCGTGCCGCTTCAATCTGTGTCGCCATCTCGGCTAGGCGGAAAGCGACCGCCTGATGGTCAACGAGGCGCTTGCCGAAGCTTTCGCGCTCCTTGGCGTAGGCGAGGGCCGCTTCGTAGGCCGAGCGCGCCATGCCGAGCGCCTGAGCCGCGATGCCGATACGCCCACCTTCTAGGTTGGCGAGCGCGATGCGATAGCCCTCGCCCTCTTCGCCGAGAAGAAGGTCGGGCGTCAGCCGACAATCCTCGAAGACGATCTGGCAGGTGTCCGACGCACGCTGGCCCATTTTGTCCTCTTTGCGCGCAACTTTGTAACCGGGATTGTCGGTCGGCACGATAAATGCCGAGATCCCCTTCTTGCCTCGTTCAGGGTTAGTCACCGCGAAGACAATCGCGACGGCGGCCGTACTTCCGCTCGTGATGAACTGTTTTGTGCCGTTCAGGACATAATGGTTGCCATCGCGGCGTGCGCGAGTGCGCAGGTTCGACGCGTCCGAACCGGCTTGCGGCTCGGTCAAGCAAAAAGCGCCGAGCCATTCACCCTTCGCCATGCGCGTGAGAAACCGCTGCTTCTGGCCTTCGCTCCCGAAGCGATAAATCGGCATGTAGCCGACCGAATTGTGCACGCTCATGATTCCGGCGCACGATCCATCCCCGGCCGCGATCTCCTCGATCGCAAGTGCATAGGCGATCGCATCGGCACCGACCCCGCCCCATTCCTCCGGCAGCAGCATTCCCAAGAATCCGAGGTGCCCCATTTCCGCGAGCGCCTCTTTGGGAAAACGCCCTTCGCGGTCCCATGCAGCGGCATTAGGCGCCAATCGCTCGCGCGCAAAAGTGCGCGCGGTATCGCGGATCATCGCTTGCGAATCGCTGAGCCGCATTATTGCCGCCTACCAGGGGATCTCAGCGCCGTCATAATTTAGGAAGCGGCCATTGTCCGACGGTTTAAGACCCGCGATCACCGTGCGCATGCTGCTGATGCTGGCTTTGATTTCAAGGGCCGCACCCGGCCCACCCATGTCCGTCTTTACCCAGCCGGGATGAAGCAAAACACAGACGATGCCGCGGCTTTCATATTCAAGGGAAATATTCCGCACACCCGAGTTGAGAGCGGTCTTGCTCATCCGGTACACGTGCGCCCCCGGACTCATCCGCGCAATCGACCCCATTTGGCTCGTGATGAAGATCATGGTCTTCTTGCCACTTTTCTCCACATTTTCTGCAAGCGCGTCGGCGATCCGGAGCGGTGCTATCGAATTGACTTGAAACGTCTCGAGCCACGCTTCCTCTGCGATCTGCGCGATCGGCGCATTCCGCGGACCGTAGATGCCGGCATTGTTGATAAGGACGTCG
>DASPOR010000042.1 GCA_035625915.1 Alphaproteobacteria bacterium
GCAAACACAATGACGTTGAACTGGCGAAATCGAACATTTTGCTGATCGGTCCAACCGGGTCGGGCAAGACGCTGTTGGCGCAAACCCTGGCGCGCATCCTCGATGTGCCGTTCACGATGGCGGACGCAACGACGTTGACCGAAGCAGGCTATGTCGGCGAAGACGTTGAAAACATCATTTTGAAGCTTTTGCAGTCGGCGGACTACAATGTCGAACGCGCCCAACGGGGTATCGTCTATATCGACGAAATCGACAAAATTTCGCGTAAATCCGATAATCCCTCGATTACGCGTGATGTGTCGGGCGAGGGCGTGCAACAGGCTCTCTTGAAAATCATGGAGGGCACGATCGCGAGCGTGCCGCCCCAAGGAGGCCGCAAGCATCCGCAGCAGGAATTTCTCCAGGTCGACACGACGAATATCCTGTTCGTCTGCGGCGGAGCTTTCGCGGGCCTTGAAAAAATCATCTCGGCGCGCGGCCGCTCCACGTCGATCGGATTTGGCGCCAAGGTGATGGCGCCGGAGGATCGCAAGCAGGGGGAAATTTTCCGCGACGTCGAGCCGGAGGATCTGCTGAAGTACGGCCTCATTCCGGAATTCGTCGGCCGGCTTCCCGTCGTTGCAACCCTGGAAGATCTCGACGAGGCGTCGCTTAAGCGCATCCTCACCGAGCCGAAGAACGCGTTGGTCAAACAGTATCAGCGCATGTTCGAAATGGAGACGGTCGACCTTACGCTAGCCGAAGAGGCTCTCGCGGCTATCGCTCGCAAGGCGATTGACCGTAAGACTGGCGCGCGCGGCCTGCGTTCGATCATGGAGGGCATTCTGCTCGATACGATGTTCGATTTGCCGAGCCTGGAAGGAGTGGAGGAAGTCGTAATCTCGCGTGAGGTGGTCGAGGGTAGCGCGAGGCCGCTCTATATCTATGCGGACCGGTCTGACCGGGCGGGGGACGCCGGCGGTGCGAGCGCCTGACGAAAGAGCGAAACCCGCAGGTCCGATTTCTTCGCGCGGCCGTCCGCGAACTGCCACCGCGGCAAATGGGCCGCGGCAAGCCGTGCTTTCTTGACACGCTTGTGGCGCAGCCCCACGTATAGCGTGCCAACGACGATCGCGTACGAGCAGTCGCGTGCGATAGACTGGGCCAATTGCGTAGGCGTCCTTCGGATCCGGATCAGCCGAGGTTCGGGGGGTTACTCGGCGGCCCGTCGCGGCAGATCGGTGTGCGAACCGCCGCGGCGGACGAAAGAAAAAGGAAGTGGGCTATGACAAGCGTCGCCAAACCCAAGCCGCTCCCGACCGACGAAAGCCGGGCCTACCCGGTGTTGCCGCTGCGGGACATCGTGGTGTTTCCGCACATGATCGTTCCGCTGTTCGTCGGCCGCGAGAAATCGATCAAGGCCCTTGAGGAAGTCATGCGCTCGGACACGTTCATTCTGCTGGCGACACAGAAGAACGCATCCGACGACGACCCGGCTACCGACGCCATTTACGGGGTTGGCACGCTCGCGAGCGTGCTGCAGCTGCTCAAGCTCCCGGACGGCACCGTCAAGGTGCTGGTCGAGGGTTCTGCGCGCGCGCAAGTCAAAAAATACACCGACCGTGACGAGTATTTCGAAGCCGAGGCGGTTGTGATCGCGGATTCGTCGGGCGATCAGGTCGAGGCTGAGGCGCTGGCGCGGTCGGTCGTCAACGAATTTGAAGGCTATGTAAAGCTGAACAAGAAGGTATCACCCGAAGTCATCGGCGTGGTTCAGCAAATCGAGGACTATGCCAAGCTCGCCGATACCGTGGCTTCGCATCTCGCCGTCAAGATTCCCGACAAGCAATTGATCTTGGAGACGCCCATCGTCACCGAGCGGTTGGAGAAGGTGCTCGGGCTGATGGAGAGCGAAATCTCCGTGCTGCAGGTCGAGAAGCGCATCCGCACGCGGGTCAAGCGTCAGATGGAGAAGACGCAGCGCGAGTACTACCTCAACGAGCAAATGAAGGCGATCCAAAAAGAGCTCGGTGACGAGGACGGCAAGGACGAACTCGCCGAGCTCGAAGAGAAAATTAAACACACCAAGTTGTCGAAGGAAGCGCGCGAAAAGGCGCAGCACGAGATCAAGAAGCTGCGTCAGATGTCGCCGATGTCGGCGGAAGCCACCGTCGTGCGCAACTACCTCGACTGGCTGTTGTCGATCCCGTGGAACAAGAAATCGAAGATCAAGAAGGATCTCACGCTCGCTGAGCAGATCCTCGACGCCGATCATTACGGCCTCGAGAAGGTCAAGGAGCGCATCGTCGAGTATCTCGCGGTCCAGCAGCGCGCCAACAAGCTGACCGGACCGATCCTGTGCCTGGTCGGCCCGCCGGGGGTGGGCAAGACCTCGCTCGGCAAGTCGATCGCGAAAGCGACCGGGCGCGAATTCGTTCGCGTGTCGCTGGGCGGCGTGCGCGACGAGGCCGAGATTCGCGGCCATCGGCGGACCTATATCGGTTCGATGCCGGGCAAGATCATCCAGTGCATGCGGAAGGCTAAGACTTCGAATCCGCTGTTCCTGCTCGACGAAGTCGACAAAATGGGCGCCGATTTCCGCGGCGATCCGTCATCGGCGCTGCTCGAAGTGCTCGATCCCGAACAGAACCACGCTTTCAACGATCACTATCTCGAAGTCGACTACGACCTGTCCCATGTGATGTTCATCACCACGGCGAATACGCTCAACATTCCGCCGCCGCTGATGGACCGGATGGAGATCATTCGTATCGCCGGTTACACCGAGGACGAGAAGGTCGAAATCGCCCGCAAGCACCTCATCCCGCACGCCATCGTCAAGCACGGACTCGATCCGAAGGAGTGGTCGATCGACGATGACGCGCTGCTTACGATCATTCGGCGTTACACCCGCGAAGCGGGCGTTCGCAATCTCGAGCGCGAACTGTCGACGCTGATCCGCAAGGCGGTAAAGGAACTGACGATTTCGAAGAAAGAGTCGGTCCAAGTCACCGACAAAGTCCTGGCGGAATATCTCGGCGTGCCGAAATTCCGCTTCGGCGAGGTGGAGGACGAGGATCAGGTCGGGGTCGTTACCGGCCTCGCTTGGACCGATGTCGGCGGCGAGCTTCTCACGATCGAAGCGGCCATGATGCCGGGTAAGGGGAAGATGACGGTAACCGGCAATCTGCGCGATGTGATGAAGGAATCGATTTCCGCGGCGGCTTCCTATGTCCGCATGCGCGCAGTCGCCTTCGGTATCGAGCCACCGTCATTCGACAAGCGCGATATCCATGTGCACG
>DASPOR010000043.1 GCA_035625915.1 Alphaproteobacteria bacterium
GTTCGCCGGCGGCGGCATACACCGCATGGCGATCTTCGCGCTCAATATCATGCCGTACATCTCGGCCTCGATCATCATTCAGTTGATGACGACGGTCTCGCCCACCCTCGAACAGCTGAAAAAAGAGGGCGAGGCCGGCCGCAAGATGATCAACCAGTATACCCGCTATCTGACGGTGGTGCTCGCGGCCTTCCAGGCTTACGGCATCGCGGTGGGGCTCGAGGGCGCCGGACACGTAGTCAGCGATCCCGGCTTTTTCTTTCGCATCTCGACCGTCATCACCCTGACGGGAGGCACGATCTTTTTGATGTGGCTCGGCGAGCAGATCACCCAGCGCGGGATCGGCAACGGCACGTCGCTGATCATCATGTCGGGCATCGTTGCGCAATTGCCGACGGCAATCGCGGGCACGCTCGAGCTCGGCCGGCAGGGTGCGCTCTCGACCGGCCTCATCCTGGTCGTGCTGGCGATGGCGATTGCTGTTATCACTTTCATTGTATTCATGGAGCGTGCGCAGCGGCGCTTGTTGATTCAATATCCGAAGCGTCAGGTCGGCAACCGCATGTTCGAAGGGCAGTCTTCGCATTTGCCGCTGAAGCTGAACACTTCGGGCGTCATTCCGCCGATCTTCGCTTCGTCGCTTCTCTTGCTGCCGACTACCATTGCCAATTTCACCGCCGGGCAAGGGCCGGGCTGGCTCACCGCCGTGACCACGCAGCTCGCCCACGGGCGGCCGCTGTTTCTCATTCTCTATGTGGGGCTGATCGTTTTCTTCGCGTTCTTCTATACGGCGATCGTGTTCAATCCGACCGAGACCGCCGATAATTTGAAGAAACACGGCGGCTTTATTCCGGGCATCCGGCCCGGCGAGCGCACAGCCGAATATATCGACTACGTCTTGTCGCGGATCACCGTCATCGGGGCGGCCTATCTGGCGGTGGTTTGTCTATTCCCCGAAATCCTAATTTCCTATGCAGCCGTGCCGTTCTATTTCGGCGGCACCTCGCTGCTGATCGTCGTAAGCGTCACCATGGATACGGTGGCGCAAGTCCAGGGTTACCTGCTGGCGCATCAGTACGAGGGCTTGATAAAAAGATCGAAACTGAGGGGGCGCCGTCGATGAGATTGATCCTGCTCGGCCCGCCGGGGGCTGGCAAAGGAACACAGGCCCAGCATCTCGTCGCAAAATACGGATTAGTTCAGCTCTCGACCGGGGAGATCCTCCGGGCTGCCATAAAGGCCGGCACCCAAATCGGCCGCCAGGCGCAGGAGATCATCGCCGGCGGCAATCTGGTTCCCGACAACTTGGTGGTGGGCATCGTCGAGGAACGCATCGCACAGCCCGATGCACGCAAAGGTTTCGTTCTGGACGGTTTCCCGCGCACCCTTCCGCAAGCGGTAGCGCTCGACAATATGCTGCGGGCGAAGGGACTGGCGCTCGATGCCGTGCTCGAAGTGCGCGTCGACGAGGCGGCGCTGATCAAGCGGATCGAGACACGGGTTGCGCAGATGAGCGCCCGGGGCGAGGCGCTGCGGGAGGACGACAACGCCGACGTGCTCCGCACCAGGCTCAAGACCTATCGGGAACAGACGGCGCCGCTGATTGCCCATTACCGGCAGCAGGGGGTCCTCCGCACGGTCAACGGCATGGCCCCCATTGAGGATGTGGCGGCCGAAATCGACCAGGTGCTAAGGTCAAAGACGCCGGCAAGGGCGGGGAGTGCCTAGGGAGGGGCTCTCAAGGCACGGCGGCCCCGAAACGAAGCGCCATAGGAAAAAAAGTCCAAAAGCCGGCCTTGGACGAGGGCGTTCGGGGCCCTTTGCGGACAGGAGTTGGAAGCGGACTGGAGGCAGGCTTGGAGGCGGAAAAAAGCCCACCGAAAGGCCGATTGCCACCTAAGCGGAATGTGAACGTGAAATGTCGGGCCGAGGTTGACGAAAGCGCGGTAAATCCATTAATAAGCCCCAAATATCCAGTCGGAGATCGAGCGGTGATGCCAGGCCGCAGCGGCAGGCGGGCGTGGCTTTTTACGCGTTTTGTGGCCTTCTTCAGGTTGACATTGGAACCCATGGAAATCGGCCGAGCACCACGGATTTGCCGTGGTCCTTCCGCCGCAAGGAGTAACTGACGTGGCTCGTATCGCGGGCGTCAATCTTCCCACCAACAAGCGCATCGTGATTGCGCTGCAATACATCTACGGCATCGGCGGCGCCAAGGCACACGAAATCCTTGGAAAGGTTTCGATCCCCGAGTCCCGCCGGGTATCGCAGCTCACCGACCAGGAAGTGCTGCAGCTGCGCGAAGTGATCGACCGCGACTATGTCGTCGAGGGCGATCTACGGCGCGAAGTGTCGATGAATATCAAGCGGCTGATGGATCTCGGCTGCTATCGCGGGCTGCGTCACCGGCGCAGCCTGCCCGTGCGCGGCCAGCGCACGCATACCAATGCCCGGACTCGCAAGGGTCCGGCCAAACCTATTGCCGGCAAGAAGAAATAGCGCGTGCAACAGCGACAGGTGACGGCAGCGGAGCAGCCGGCTCCGAGCTGCGAAAGGGTTCAGAATGGGTAAGGAGGCCACGCGCGTCCGCCGGCGCGAACGCAAGAACATCGCCTCGGGCGTCGCGCACGTGAATGCGAGCTTCAACAACACCATGATCACGATCACCGACGTGCAGGGCAATACCATTGCCTGGTCGTCGGCCGGCACCATGGGTTTCAAGGGCTCGCGCAAATCGACGCCCTATGCCGCGCAGGTCGCCGCCGAGGACGCGGCGAAAAAGGCGCAAGAGCATGGAATGCGAACCCTTGAACCCCATCGTCCCCGCCGACGACCAGGCAATGGTGTTGCCCTGCACGTCGGTAATGGTGATCATGGTATTGTTGAACGTGGCATTCACGTGCGCGACGCCGGAAGCGATGTTCTTGCGTTCGCGCCGGCGGACGCGCGTGGCTTCCTTTCCCATTCTGAACCCTTTCGCGGATCGGAACCGGCGGCTCCGGTGCCGTCACTTGACCTGTGCTTGACGCGCTATTTCTTCTTGCCGGCAATCGGCTTGGCCGGACCCTTGCGGGTCCGGGCATTGGTGTGCGTGCGCTGCCCGCGCACCGGGAGTCCTTTGCGGTGACGCAGACCGCGATAGCAGCCGAGATCCATCAGACGCTTGATGTTGAGCTGCACCTCGCGGCGCAGGTCACCCTCGAC
>DASPOR010000044.1 GCA_035625915.1 Alphaproteobacteria bacterium
AAAGCGGCGGCCGGAAACGGCCGCCGGCGCGCTTTGCGCGCCTTCTTTTGCGCCACGCAAAGCGGCGGCCGGAAACGGCCGCCGGCGCGCTTTGCGCGCCTTCTTTTGCGCCACGCAAAGCGGCGGCCGGAAACGGCCGCCGGCGCGCTTTGCGCGCCTTCTTTTGCGCCACGCAAAGAGGCGGCAAGAAACGGCCGCCGGCTCGATCCAGCATAGCAGCTATTCCATTCTCTCTCGGCACTATCCTTATCAGCACTCGGCATTATCCTTTTCCGCCTGTTACAATCCGCCGCAATTTGTCGGGCAGAGGATCGTGAAGATGTCGGCAGTCGCATCGCAAGAGGCGGGACGCAACGACGGAACCGTGATGGCGCTGGTCGGGTCGGCGCATTTTTCAAGCCATTTGCTCCAATTGGCGCTGGCTCCGCTCTTTCCGATTCTTCATGCTGAATTCGGCGTGGGCTATACCGAGCTCGGCCTGATTGTGACCCTCTTCTACGTTGCATCGGGCTTCGGTCAGGCGGCAGCCGGCGTTCTCGTCGATCGCTATGGCGCCCATCGCCTTCTCGTGGCCGGTCTCACGACTCTCTCGATTGCAGTGGCACTTACGGGATTGGTGACCTCCTATTGGATGTTCCTCCCGCTCGCCTTGATCGCCGGGCTCGGCAACAGCGTATTCCACCCCGCGGACCTTTCGATCCTCAGCCATAGGGTGAGCGAGCGCCGGGTGGGGCGCGCCTTCGCCCTTCACGGCATTTCCGGGCAACTCGGCTTCGCCACCGCCCCAGTCGCGATGACGTTCATGGCTGAAGTGGGCAGCTGGCGCATGGCGCTCGTCATCGTCGGCGTGGTGGGGCTCGTCGTCGCGGCCGTCTTGAATTGGAACAACACATTCCTCGTTTACGAAACGAAGCGCGCAGCGGCACCGCATGCGGGCGGAGCGCCCCGTTCAACGCGCTATCTCGAGATCATCGGTTCGCCCGTCGTCATTCTCGCCTTTGCCTACTTCGCTTTGACCGCGTTCGGCGGGACCGGCATTCAGACCTTTTCCATCGCAGCGCTTACGTCAGGCTTCGGCCTCACGCTGAGTGTCGCAACCCTCGGACTCACCGCATATCTCATCGGCAATTCCTTTGGGCTGATCCTTGGCGGCTTCCTCGCCGACCGCACGCAAAACCATCATCGCGTGGCGATGGGGGGAATGATCGTGGCAAGTGCGATGGTGCTCGTCGTCGTCGCACTCGCGACCTTCCCGCCGGTCGTGGTGCCGGTCCTTGTCGCCGCCGGGTTGGCGAACGGGCTGACCGCACCCTCGCGCGATTTATTGATCCGCCGTGCTGCTGTTGGCGCCGGGATGGGCAGCGTCTTCGGCTTCGTCTACTCGGGCTTCGATCTCGGCTCGTCGACCGCACCCCTCGTCTTCGGTGCGCTGATCGACAATCACTCCCCCCATGCCGTCTTTCTCATCGTCGCCTTGGCGTTTGCCCTCGCGGCCCCCACCGTCATGCAGGTACGGCGCCGAGCCGTGCGCCGGGCGAGCGCGGTGGCCGGCGAATGAACAAAGGCCGCGGCCATCACAATTTCAGCTCCCAATATTGTCCCACGAGGTCGTGGCCGAAGCTCGTGTGCGGCTCTTCGCGCACAAGGTTGAAACCGGCCGCCTCATAAATCCGACGGGCGGCGTCGAGCACACTGTTGGTCCACAAGGTCAACTTCCGATAACCCGCCATGCCCGCGAAATCGATGCATTCGCGCACGAGATGCCCACCGATGCCGAGGCCCCGCGCCTTGGGGTCGACGATCAGGAGGCGAAGCTTGGCGCTCGACTCCGTTTGTTTCACCAGGAATACGGAACCGACTTTTTCGCCGTTCCGCTCTGCGATCCAACAACGCTCGCGCTTGAGATCGAAATTTCGCAGGAACTTGGCGCCGATCTCGGCGACTAGCGCCTCGAAAGTATCGTCCCAACCGTACTCCCGCGCGTAGACGGTACCGTGAAGGGCGACGACCCAGCCGATATCGCCCGGCCGGTGCGGCCGGAGAAGGTAGGGCGGGTCGCCTTCCGGCCTGACGCCAAGAAGCCCTTCGATCGTCGCCATTGCCGCGACCAAGCGGTCCTGCTCGTCCGGCGAATGCCCGGTGAGGATGGCGCCGACCTCCTCGCGTGCACGCGCGTTGAGGGGAGCGAAGGTCCGGCGTCCTTCATCGGTGAGGCGGAGCAGGTTCCGCCGCCCGTCGGTCCCGGAGAGCACCTTTTCGACGAGACCGTCCTTCGCGAACCGGGCGAGAATGCGGCTCATATAGCCGGGATCGAGCCCAAGATCCCGCACGAGTTCGCCCGCCGTCGGTTGTTCGCGATGGGCCAGCTCGTAAAGGACCCGCATTTCGGCAAGCGAGAACGGCGATTGCAGCAGGCCCTCATGGAGCACGCCGATCTTTCGCGTATAGAATCGGTTGAAGCGCCGGACGGCCTCGACGCGCACCTCGAGATCCCTTGCAGCCATGACGGTCGCCCTCGCTTGGCATGCCCTCAGATAATTGACAGAGTCAACAATATGCTTGATTTTGTCAAGTAAGTACCTCCGTTTACTGCGGTCGGAATTTGGCTGCGCTCGGCCCTATCGCCCGCGGCAGAGTCCCAGTAAGCTCAGCCGCCAAAGAGCCGACGCCCAATCCTTGGCATGTCAATCACGAGGCAAACCGCGATGCCGCTCGACAAGTCGACAATCGACACCCTTTCCAAGGTCACGACCGCGACGATCACGACAATTCTCCTCAAGAAGGGCCTGCGCAACGTCTGGCTGCGCGGCACGCACCCGATGACACCAGGCCAGCCGCGGGTGGTCGGACCCGCCTTCACCTTGCGCTTCGTGCCGGCGCGCGAGGATTTGGCGACGCCCGAGTCCTGGTCTTCGCCCCGTTCGACGCGGGCAGCGATCGAGACGATGCCGGCGGGCTGCGTGGTCGTCGCCGACGCGATGGGCGTGCTTGATGCCGGTATCTTCGGCGACATCCTGTGCGCGCGATTGAATAAGCGCGATGTCGCCGCACTCGTCATCGACGGCGTGGTGCGCGATCGCGCAGGCATCCTCGCGACGGGCTTTCCGGTCTGGTGCCGAGGCAATGCAGCACCCCCATCGGTCGCGGCCTTGACGTTTGTCGGGTGGCAGGAGCCGATCGGTTGCGGGGGTGTGGCGGTCTTCCCGGACGATGCGATCGTCGCCGACGATGACGGTGCGGTCGTGATCCCAGCGGCGTTCATCGACGAAGTCGCGAAGCTCGGTATAGAGCAGGAGCGGCTCGAGGGCTGGATCATGCGCCGGGTCGAATCCGGCGAAAAGCTTCCCGGGCTCTACCCGCCCGATGCCGAGACGAAGGCGCGCTACGAGGCGGAAATGAAACGCCGCTAGTTACGCTTCGTATGCGCGACCGCCGGCTTCAATAAAACGACAGCATGGGATCGATGGCGATGGCGACGACGATGCAATATCGCACGCTCGGCAAGAGCGGAATAAGGGTGTCTCCCCTTTGCCTTGGCACGATGATGTTCGGCGGTGCGACCGACGAAGAGAGCAGTCGGCGGATCGTTTCGACGGCCCGCGATGCGGGCGTCAATTTCATCGACACCGCCGACCAATACAACGCGGGCAAGGCCGAGGAGATCGTGGGCCGCGCGATCAAGTCCGAGCGCGATGCTTGGGTCGTCGCGACCAAAGCGGCCAACATCATGGGACCGGGCCCCAATCAGCGGGGCCTCTCGCGCAAATGGCTGCGTGAGGCGGTCGAGAACAGCTTGCGCCGCTTGGATACGGACTACATCGACATCCTTTACCTCCACCGCGAGGATCACGATGCGCCGCTCGAGACGACGGTGAGTGCGGTGGCCGACATGATCGGCTGCGGCAAGGTGCTGCATTTCGGCGTCTCGAATTTCCGGTCCTGGCGTCTTGCGGAGGTCTGCAACATCTGCGACCGGCTCGGCATCGACCGCCCGATCGTCAACCAACCCTATTACAACGCCATGAACAGGATGCCGGAAGTCGAGCTCCTCCCGGCCTCCGCCTTCTATGGGCTGGGCGTCGTCCCCTATAGCCCGCTTGCGCGCGGCGTGCTCACGGGCAAGTACACCGCCGACGCAGCACCCCCGCCCGACACGCGCGCCGGGCGCAACGACAAACGGATGCTCGAAACCGAATGGCGAGCCGAGTCGCTGGCGATTGCGCAGGAATTAAGGGGGCATGCGGAAAAGCGCGGCATGACCGCGGGGCAATTCGCGCTGAATTGGGTTCTCAACAACGCACTCGTCACGTCCGTGATCGCGGGTCCCCGCACCTTGGCACAGTTCGAGGACAATCTCGGCGCCTTTGCGCATCGCTTCACGGTGGAGGACGAAGCTCTTGTCGACAGGCTGGTGACGGCCGGGCACCCCTCGACCCCCGGCTACAACGATCCCCAATACCCGATCGAGGGCCGTGTGCCGCGCACAGGCAAATAGTCGGAGCCCCGGCGGCAGCGACACGCGTTTTGCCGTCTCGGTATCGACAAAGGGTTCTCCCTCCTCGCCGAGCAGCGTAAACTGCGGCCCGTGAAAAGCCTTATCGTTATTCTTGCGGCATGCGCCGTGCTGGCGTCGAACGACGCGGTCGCTCAAGGTGGGGCGAACCCGTCGTCGCCCTGGGCCAACGCCACGATCGAGCAGCTTACGAATGGCGCTCAAAGGGGCGATCCCGCCGCCGCCTACGGGCTCGGCATGAAATACTGGCTCGGCGACGGGACGCGCAAGGACGTAAAGGCCGCCGTCGTGTGGTTCAGCCGTGCCGCGTCCAAGGATTTTGCTCCGGCCGATGCGGCACTCGGGGTCATTTACGAGGAAGACGAGGGGCTCGCGGCGGACGAAGGCGAGGCAGCGCACTTTTACCGCCGAGGGGCGGAGCTTGGCGATGCGCTTTCGCAATATCGGCTTGGCCTGCTCCTCACGAAGGGCCGCGGGGTTGAGCGCAACTACACCGAAGCGGCACTCTGGTACAAGGCCGCCGCGGACCAAGGCTTCCCCGACGCGCAGAACAATCTCGGCTTTTTGTTCGCGGTGGGTCTCGGTGTCCCGCAAGACCTCCAGATGGCCCGGTCGTTGTACGAAAAGGCCGCCGCCGCGGGCAATGCCGAGGCCAAGGAAAACCTCGCCAAGCTCGAGGCGATTGCGAACGCCCCTGCAACGCCCCCAACGCCACCGCAGGCCGCAACACCCGCCGCGTCGGAACCGCAGACCAATGCACCGGCGACCCCGACGACACCCGAGGAAATTTGGGCAGCCCTCATTAAGACGAAGGTTCAACAGAAGGATTTGCCCGAAGGTTTTTCAGCACCAACGGCCGTGGCGAAAGATCTCGACTCGACGGCAGGCCGTCCCGCCCACGAACTCAAGGTGAGCGTTTCTCACCCGGAGGGTGCTCATTGGTTCAGCTTTCGGGTCTATGCGAGTGCCGAGGCGGCACGCGCGGCCTACACGGATTTCGCGGCGAATGTCGGGGCCGAGCTAGCGCAGACGACTCGCTTCAGGCCTTTTTCGATTAGCCGGCTCATGGATGGCCAGCCTTACATCTTCAAGTGCATCCAATCCTATCCGGCCAGCGATCCGGACGACCATGAGGTCCAATGCGTTTACGACGAACCGAATTCCCCGGTGATGTTCGCTGCCGGGACGAGTGCGCGTTACAAGGACGCGGAATATCCGCCGGACAAGGTATGGCAGCGCTTGACCGACCTGGTTGTCTATGCACGCGCCCGCTCCCAGCCCGCAATCGCCTCACGCGTGGGCAAGTTCTGATGACGCGCGGTTACGAACGGAGCGATGCTCGAACCGAAGTCTTCGAGGCCCAGGCGCCAGTCGAGCGGGTGCGTCGATGATCCCAGACGCCGAAAGCTACGATTATGTCATCGTCGGCGCCGGCTCCGCGGGGTGCGTGCTCGCGAATCGGTTGACCGAGAGCGGACGAAACCGCGTCCTGCTGCTCGAAGCCGGCCCTCGGGATACGAATCCCTGGATTCACATTCCACTCGGCTATGGAAAGCTCTTCACCGACCTGCGCACGAATTGGGCCTATCGATCCGACCCGGAACCGCACCTTAATAACCGCATCATCTACAACCCCCGCGGCAAAGTGCTCGGCGGGTCGAGCTCGATAAACGGCCTCGTCTATGTGCGGGGCCAACGCGAGGATTTCGACGGCTGGCGCAATGCGGGCAATCCAGGTTGGGGCTTCGACGATGTGCTGCCCTACTTCAAGCGTGCCGAAGACCAGGCGCGAGGTGCGGATACATGGCACGGGACGGGCGGTCCCCTCTCGGTTACCGATCCGTCGCAGCCGCATCCGATTTGCGACGCGTTCATCGAAGGGGCCGGGCAGCTTCAAATCCCGCGTAATGACGATTTCAACGGCGCATCCCAAGAGGGCGCGGGCTATTTCCAGTTCACCGCGCGAAACGGCCTGCGCTGCAGTGCCGCCAAGGCCTATCTCAAGCCGGCGCTCAAGCGCGCCAACCTACGTGTCTTGACCGAGGCCCTCGCCACGCGAATCCTTTTCGAAGGAAGGCGCGCCGTCGGCGTGTGCTATCGCCAACGCGGCCATGATCGCACTGTTGCCGCCCGGCGCGAGATCGTCCTCGCGGGTGGTGCGTTCAACTCGCCACAACTTCTGCAGCTCTCCGGCGTGGGTCCGGGCGCGCTCCTGCAAAGGCTCGGCATCCCGACGGTACTCGCCCATGAGGGAGTCGGGCGCAACTATCAGGATCATCTGCAGACGCGAATCATATTTCGGTGCGTCGAGCCGATCACGCTCAACGACGACGTGGCGACGCTTTGGCGCAAGCTGGGGATGGGATTGCGCTTTCTGCTTTTCCGCAAGGGTCCGCTTACCATCGGCGCCGGTTACGCCGGTGGATTCTTCCGCACGAGTGTCGCGTGCGACGCGCGACCGGACATGCAATGCCATCTCGTCCTCTTCAGCCTCGACAAGATGGGAATGGCGCTTCATCCTTTCTCGGCCTTCACCATGTCGGTCTGCCAGCTTCAGCCCGAGAGTCGCGGCGAGGTGATGGCGGTCTCGCCCGATCCGGCCATGCCGCCCTCGATCCTCGCGAATTTCCTCGGCACCGAACGGGACCGGCGCGTTCATGTAGAGGGTCTCAAGCTACTGCGCAGGCTTGCCGCGACGCCGGCCCTCGGCCGCTTTGTCGAGGCAGAATATCTGCCCGGCCCCTCGATTCAGGCCGATGCGGCCCTCCTGGATTATTGCCGGCAAAACGCCTCGACGATTTATCACCCGAGTTCGACCTGTCGAATGGGCGAGGATGCGGGTGCCGTCGTCGATCATCGGCTCAAGGTGCATCGCCTTGACGGTTTGCGCGTGGCCGACTTCTCGATCGCACCCTCCGTGGTTTCCGGCAACACGAACGCCGCCGCCATCATGATCGCCGAGAAGGCGTCGGATATGATGGTGGCCGATTGATCGTAAGTCGCTGAATCCTCGCACGATGCGGGCGCGCGCCACGTTCCCGCCTCAATTTTGTCTCACCATGATTCGGTAGCGTTTTGGGGAAGCTTCGCCTAAACAGGGCGCCATGGCGCGGGAGTCACCGAATAAGCGAGTCGAGCCCGAGTTTTCTCGAAGGAAAAAGCCGCAGGTTGCCGACGTCGGCTTGCGCGGCGAGCGGCTTGACGTCGAGTCGGCCGATCTCGACCGTGCGCCTCCCAAGAAAAGCGACTCGGCCGCGCGAAAGGATCCTGAAATTTCGATCGTCGCGGGCACGGCGTCGGATCGTCGCGTGGTGCCAAACGAACCCGATGAGGACGCGATGCCGCCGCGGAGACCGGTGAGATCCGAGAAACCAGTGAGAGCGGCGAATGTGCGCGAAAAACGCACGAGCCCGCGGGCGAAGAAAAGCCACCCGCGACTCGGTTGGGCGTTCCGCTGGCTTCTGACCTTCGCTATTTGGGGTGCCGTTGCTTTGCTCGGGATCGTCGCCTATTACGCCTACGACCTACCGGATGTGGGCAATTTTGCGGCCCTCACGCGCCGGCCGAGCGTGACACTAGTCGGTGCGGACGGCCAGAGTTTCGCAAGCTTCGGCGATCTTTATGAGGACATCGTTCCAGTCAAGGAAATGCCGCCCTATTTACCCGAGGCCGTGATCGCGACCGAGGACCGGCGCTTTTACGATCATTTCGGCGTCGACCCCTTCGGCATCATGCGTGCGCTCATCGAGGATCTGCGGACCCACCAGCTCCGCCAGGGCGGGAGCACCATCACCCAGCAACTCGCGAAGAACCTTTTCCTCACCTCCGAACGCTCGATCAAGCGGAAGGTCCAGGAGGTGCTGCTCGCACTTTGGCTCGAGCACAAGTTCACCAAGGACCAGATTCTCACGATCTATCTCAACCGCGTCTATCTCGGTAACGGCGCCTACGGCGTCGAGGCCGCGGCGCGCAAATACTTCAACAAGTCGGCGCGCGAGGTTACCCTATACGAATCCGCCGTGCTCGCCGGCCTGCTGAAAGCACCCTCCAAGTTCAACCCCGCGAACGATCCGGACCTGACCGCACAGCGCGCCGGCCAAGTGCTGGCCAACATGGTCGATGCGGGCTATGTCACGCCCGAGAAGGCGGCGGCCGCGTCGCAGGAACGCACGACCCTCAAGCCTGCCTCCGTCGCTGCCTGGCGGGGGCGCTATTTCGCGGACTGGACGTTGGATCAGGTGCGCGACGTCCTCGGCTATATCGAGCGGGACATCGTCGTGAAGACAACGCTCGATCCGAAGCTTCAGCAGCTCGCCGAGGATGCGATCAACGGTGTTCTCGAGAAGGAAGGCGAGAAGCTCGACATCGAGCAAGGTGCGCTTGTAGCACTGGGTCCGGACGGTGCAATCAAGGCGCTCGTCGGCGGACGCGACTATCGACAAAGCCAGTTCGACCGCGCCACCCAGGCGCTTCGCCAACCGGGATCGTCGTTCAAGCCGTTCGTCTACCTCGCGGGCCTGGAAGCGGGCTACGGCGAAGACAGCGTGTTCGATGACGCGCCGATCACGATCGGCGGATGGAGCCCCAACAATTACAACGACAAGTATTATGGGCGCGTAACGCTCAAGGAGGCGCTGGCACGCTCGCTCAACTCGGTGACGGCGCAGCTCGCCGAAAAGGTCGGCATCGGCCATGTCATCGACGTGGCGCACCGCCTCGGCATCACGGCCGATCTGCGCAAGGACACGAGCATTGCACTCGGCACGAGCGAAGTGACGCTCCTCGAACTCACGGCGGCCTATGGCGGCTTCGCGGAAGGAGGCAAGGGCACCTGGCCCTACGGTATCGTCGAAATCGACGACCGCGACGGCCGCATCCTCTATCGCCGTGCCGGCTCCGGCCCGGGCGCGTTGATGACCGCGCGACAAGCCGCAACGATGGTCGACATGATGTCGGCCGTCATAACGATGGGAACCGGCAAATCGGCTGCGATCGGCCGGCCCGCAGCGGGCAAGACCGGTACGACGCAAGACTACCGCGACGCCTGGTTCATGGGCTTCACGCCCGACCTCATCTGCGGCGTCTGGGTCGGCAATGACGATCATTCGCCCATGAAAAAGGTCACTGGCGGAACCGTGCCCGCGCAGATCTGGCGCAATTTCATGATAGCCGCACTCAAGGACACCCCACCCCGCGAATTCCCGGAACCGCCCACCGTCATCGAATCGGTACTTCAATCGTTGCTGGGCACATCGAAATCCCACCCATCCGTAGAAACGAATGCTGTGCCCGGAATCACCAGGAACTACACGAAGATCGAGAAGTAACACCGGCGGCAGGAGTCTTTGGTTCCCGCCCCTGGTATTGGCCGTGACCGCGGCCGCGCACCTTCTGGCGCGTAGGCAATGGTATAGAGGCGCTCGTCTCGTCACTCGTCGTCGAGAATCCGGTCGTCGCGATGTCGGAGGAGCGCTTTGGCGTAGCGGCGCGTGAGCTCGTGCATCATCGTCTCGCCGGGTGCTACACGCGCGAGACCGAACACGGTGCCGGGAAAATCCAGGGTCTTTTGCATGGCCCAGATCCTGTCATGCGCATCCGGTGGGAGGATTTCCGCGGGATTGCCGACCGCGACCCAGCCGATCGGCACCGTCGCGCCCTCGGCCAGGTGCGAGTTCACATGCACGGTGCCATTGATGCGGATCTCGGCGCGTGTCCCGATGACGGCCCCGTTGAAGATCGAAGCACCCGTCGCGATGAACGCACAATCCTCGACCGTGCATCCGGTTAGGTAAGCGCGCGGGCCCACCAGCACGTGGCTGCCGATCCGGGTCGGGTGGCGGCGCGTGCCCCGGATGACCGCGTTCTCCATGACGATGACATGCGCGCCGACGGTCACCGGCCCGCCTTCGGCGGTGAGGACAGCACCATAGAGGATCCGCGCATCGGGTCCGATCGAGACTTCACCGCTGATCGTCGCATTGGGTGCCACCCAGGCGCTCGGATCGATCTTGGGCCGCTTTCCTCGATGCTCGATGCGCATGGACCGGCGCTCAGGCGCTCCGGCGAGCCCGTTCGTCATGGCGCACCGACGCTCGATCCGCATTCGCTCGCTCCTGGGCCAAGAGCGCTTTCTTGCGCGCAACACCCCAGCGATACCCTGTCAAGTCGCCGCTCGATCCGACGGCGCGGTGGCACGGGACGATGAGCGAGACGGGATTCGTCGCACAGGCCCGTCCGACGGCGCGGGCTGCGTTCGGTATGCCAAGTGCCGCCGCGATCTCCTTATATGTGCGGTGCTCGCCATAGGGGATCTCGCGAAGCGCTTGCCACACCTTGCGCTGAAAAGCGGTCGCGCGCACGTCGAGCGGCAAGTCGATGTGCGGCGCCTTGCCGTCGAGATGGCGCAGCAGCGCCTTCACCCATGCGCCGAGCGCTTTGTCGTCGCGCGCAATCTCGGCCGTCGGAAAGTCGTGGCGAAGCTCGTGCTCGAGATGAGCGTCATGGTCGCCGAGACTCACCATGCAAACTCCTTTGCGCGTGGCTGCCACGAGGATGCGCCCGAGCGGGCTGTCCGCGATCGTGTAGCGGATATGTACCCCCTCCCCGCCGCGCCGGTATGTCGCGGGCGTCATGCCGAGCTGTTCGTCGGCCCGCTCATAAAGCCGGCTCGATGAGCCGTAGCCCGCCTCGTAGAGCGCTCCCGTCACGTCATCGCCCGCCTTGAGAAGCGATTTGACACGGCTGAGCCGGCGCGCGTCCGCATAGGCCCGTGGGCTGATTCCCATCACGCGCGTGAAGACGCGCTGAAGGTGGTGCGGGCTGAGGCCTACGGCGTCCCCAAGTTCGGCGAGGGTCACGGCCCCTTCGTCGCGACTTTCGAGGTACCGACAAGCAGCACGAACCGCTTCGAGATGGGGATCGCGGGCGTTGGTGTCCCTAGGGTTGCACCGGCGGCAGGCGCGAAAGCCAGCCCCCTCGGCCGCCTCCGGCACATCGAAGAACGTCACGGACTCACGTTTCGGCCGCCGGCTCGGGCATGACGGGCGGCAATAGACACCCGTCGAGCGCACGGCGTAGACGAAGGCGCCATCCTGGGTAGCGTCGGCCGCGAGCACGGCCTGCCAACGATCATCGTTCAACACGGCATTTTCTCCCGCATTCATGTCGATACCCCATAGATAGGTCCCTGGCGGGATGGGCGCTATCCGATCATTGCGCGGGAAATCGCCGGCCCTCAGCCGTACCTCATGAGGCGGTCGCCGTGGTGGCTGAGCCATTCGCGTGAGGCTTCCATCTCGGGCGTCAGCCGCGCCACGAGGCGCCAGAAGCGCACACCGTGGTTGTTGTGGACGATGTGCGCGACCTCGTGGGCGACCACATAATCGAGCACGAGTTCGGGTGCGAGGATCAGACGCCAGGAATAGTTGATTGCGCCGTCGGGCCCGCAACTACCCCATCGGCCCTTGGGGTCGCGCAGGCGGACATGCTTCACTTGCCGGCGCAATTGGGCGGCTTTCTTGTGGCTGCGCTCGGTCAATTCGCGGAGCGCTTCAGCCTTGAGCCAGTCACGCACGCGCCGCGCGGTGAACTCGGCATGGCCGGAGACGCAAACCCGTCGATCCGC
Organism: Alphaproteobacteria bacterium; assembly: GCA_035625915.1. Lineage (NCBI taxonomy): Bacteria > Pseudomonadati > Pseudomonadota > Alphaproteobacteria > Alphaproteobacteria bacterium. The sequence continues at coordinate 12,138 of DASPOR010000044.1, forward strand.
CCGCCACACGCCAGCCTGGGCATACGGCCGATGCTCGATCACATGATCGATCCCGAGATAGGGAATGATCGCACCCGGCTCGAAGGCGACCTTGGGCGGGCGTAGCGCAAGCCTGGATTGAATCCAGCCTGCCTTCTGCTCGGCAAAGCGCAACCCCTCGTTGAGCGGGACCCCTCGCGGGAGAACGAGCTCGACGGCATCCTCGACGGGATCGATGTTGAGCGCCACGCGACGCGCCCGGCGGCTCTGACGGGCAACGAGCGGCACGGCCCGCTCGCCCACCGACACGCTGCCGACGACGTGCGGAGCCCGGGCCTTTTCGGCCTTGCGGGCCGGCTTCACGGCGGCCGATCCGCGCTTGACCGCTCCCCGTTTCTTGAAAGGCCACATCGCGCACCCCTGTTCGCGCCGACTATACCAGATGGCGGGCGAAAGGCACTATCGACCGACTCCCCTTTTAGCGATTCGCGCGAATGAAATCCCGAATGCAGGGTGCAACCGCTTCGCGCCAGTGGTGGCCGTAGAAAAGCCCGAGATGACCCGCGTCGGGCTCGAGAAAATGCGCGTGGCGCGATGCGGGAATATTGGGACAAAGCGAATGGGCAGCCGTTGTCTGGCCCGGCGCGGAAACGTCGTCCGCCCCACCTTCGATCGTCAAGAGTGCCGGGCGGGCGAGGGCCCGTGTATCCACCGCCGTACCGCGCCAGCGCATGGTTCCTCGTGCGAGGGTGTGTTTTTGAAATACATTCGAAAGGGTGTCGAGAAAGAACTCGGCCGTGAGGTCGAGCACCGAGAAAAACCGATCGTAGAAACGTCGATGCGCCGAGGCGGCATCGTCGTCGCCTGCAAGGAGGCGGCCGAGGAAGTCCCAATGGGCGCTAAGATGGCGATCGAAATCGTGGGAAATATAGCCGGCGAGCTGCACGAATCCCGGCAGCACGCGCCGGCCCGCGCCGGCGTAGCCGAAGGGTACGTTCGAGATCACGCTCGTTTCATACCATGTGCGTGGTTGACGTGCGGCGAAGGCCTGAGCCGGCGTCGCTTCGATGCGCGCATCGATGGGGCCGGCGACGAGTGTCAAGCTGCGCGGACCCTCGTTGCCGCCCGCCTCGGCGAGAAGGGCCGCCGCGGCGAGGGCCGGCACCGTCGATTGGCTGAATGCGACGACATGAAGGTCGGGACCGAGCAAGCGGACGTAATCGATGAGATAGGCGATGTAGGTGTCGAGGCTGAACGCGCCATCCTCGACCGGCACGTCGCGCGCATCGCTCCAATCGGTCAGATAGACGTCGTGGGACTGCAGCAGCGTTTCAACCGCGTCGTTGAGCAGCGCCGAGAAATGGCCCGAGAGCGGTGCGACGACGAGGACCTTCGGGTCATCCCTTTTTGCGATGCGCGCGAAGTGGCGGAGCGTGCAGAAGGGGCGACGATCGACTTCGCGTTCCTCGACGGGGACTGCATTGCCGGCGACGAGGGCGTGCTTTACATCGAAGGCGACGGTGCGCGGATGGCGGATGCTGCGATCCAGGAACTCGCACGCGGCGTCCACCGCCCGATGGGCCTGATGATCGCCGAAGGAGGTGGCAAGGACCCGGCTCATGCCGCGCGCAGCCGCGGCCGCAAGGCCAAGGGGGGCCCACGCCGCACGCTGAAGATCATAAAGTTGATAGATCATTTTTTCGCCGATTCGTCCAACGGAACATCATAGCATGCCATCTTTCGACAACTCGTGGATACGCTCCGCCGCGGGGTGGCGCCTCACAGGCGTTGGGCGATGGCTTGCGCCATCTGCTGGGGCGTTGTCTGCGGCGTGAAACTCGTAAGGTACTTGCCGTTTCGGCCCATGAGATAGACGAGGCCGGTATGGTCCATGAGATAGTCGTTGCCCCCGCTCTTGGACGGAGCCTTCGCGGCGTAGACCCGATAAGCCTTTTCAGCTGCGTCGACCTGGCTGGGCGTTCCCGTGAGCGCAATGAATCTCGGGTGAAAATGGCTGACATAGTCCTTGACGACCGGTGGGGTGTCCCGCTCGGGATCGACCGTTATGAAGATCGGTTGGACCTTCGCCGCCTTGTCGCCGAGTGCGTCAAGCGCGTCGCTCATCGTTTGAAGCTCCGTCGGACAGACATCCGGGCAATAGGTATAGCCGAAATAGACCAGCATCAGGCTCCCGCGAAACTCGGCATCGGTGCGCGGCTTGCCGTCCTGATCGACAAGGGTGAAGGGGCCGCCCACGAGCGCTGAGCCGCTCGCGATGAAGTTCAACGAATCCGCCCCCTCGCGGTAGAGCCTCACGCCAAGGCCGACCAAGACGCCCGCGACCACAATGCCCACGACCCAGAAAACGCGCATAAGGCGTCGATTCGAACCGACCATGATCTAAAGCAACGCCTCTCTCGAAGCAGGGGGAATCTTGCGCTGAAGCATTTGGTACTGGTGGACCTATTGCGCCGCCTCGTCCGAGCCGGCCGGCGGCGAGGTGTCCGGTGCTGCGGGACCATAGCCTTTTTGCGCCATGCAGGCGCGATAGATGTCGGCCTGCTGATCCGCGGCCCCGCTTGGCCCGCTGTTGGGGCCCAAAAGGAAACCGTAGTTGCCCGACTCGGCCACGCACGCCTTCTGGTCGCGCTTGAGCTCGTCCTGGGTAACCCCCCCTTCCTTGGTCCAGCTTGATCCGGGCGGTGGCGTGCATGCGCAGACGGCAAGCAACGCCACGAGCGACCCGCCAGGACGGCGCCACCGAACCCTGGCTTCTATCTTCATCTCGCTCTTGCCTTCATGGCGCATGTGCCGTCTTTCAACGCGTGACGCTGTTGCAAAATGCTGCCTTGGCATATAGGGCATTTCGGGTCCATTTGCCACTCACAAGGCCATGAACGGGTCGAATGCTACGGTCCTGTCGGCAACGGGGCTCTGCAATCGCCGCGAACTGCGCTAAGATCGCGGCCTGCCAACGAACCGGGAACAAAGGAAGAGTCATGCGGATGTTGCACTTGAATCGACTGACGATGGTCTCTGTCGGGCTTCTTGTGGCGGCGAGCCCCGCGGCCGCACAACAATTCGATAACAGTTACGGCCCAGCGCCGATCATAGCGGCGACCCAGTCCGGAAGCGCTTGGATTGTCCAACGGGAACTCGAAGCCGGTACGAGTCCCAACACCGCCGACACGGCGGGGTCGACCGTGCTCATGCTCGCGAGCACGAACGGCCACTGCCAGATCGCCGACCTGGTCCTCAAATACAAAGCGCGGACGGACGTGAAGGACAAGGACGGAAATACCGCCCTCATGCTCGCCGCCGAGCGCGGCCACACCGAATGCGTCAGATCCATCATCGCCGCTCACGCTGACGTGAACGCCGTCAATCGCCAGGGCATCACTGCCTTGATGAAAGCGGCACGGGCCGGCAGTCTCGACGTCGTGCAATTACTTCTTACGGCGAAGGCCGATCCCAATCTGACCGATTTTTCGGGCGCCACCGCAGTTCGCTACGCCGAAGAGAACCGTCAGAGGCGCGTCGTTGACGCGCTGCGGGCGGCGGGCGGCAGTTGATGCGGCCGGCCAAGGCCGTGCTGTCCGCCGCCCTCTTGCCCTGAACGATGGCGGAGGCGTCCGAGGTCCTGTCCACGGCGATGGCATCCATCGCCCACAATCGTTGCTTGATGATTCTGGCGGCACTCATCGCCGACGCCATCCTGCCGACCATGCCGGGCGCCGGCAGACTCCTTCCCAACCCGGTCCGTTTGGCGCGCGCATTCGGCATTTGGCTAACACGCAGGCTCGACCGGCGCCGTCGGAGCGAGGCCACGCGCTTGGTGCGCGGCCTGGCGGCGGCGTTTCTTGTCCTGGCGGCCGCGATCGCGGCCGGTCTTGCGATCGAATATGCCGCAGGGCGCAACGACGGGGCTGCGGCACTCGAATTTCTCATCGTCGTGACAATCGTCGGGCAGCGAATCCTGATCGTGCGCGTGCGTGGGGTCGCGCGTGCGCTTGCGCGCGGTTCCTCCGGCCTCGAGACCGCGCGGAAAATCCTGCCGGCATTCGTCGAGCCGGGGTGGGACGTGCTCACCGTCGATGGGTACGGTGCGGCACGAATCGCGATCGAGGCTTTGGCGACTGGATTTGCCGAGCGAGTCGTAGCCCCCGTCTTTTGGTACCTGCTGTTTGGCTTGCCCGGTCTGTTGGGCGCCACGGCAATTAGCGGAATCGCCGTGCGGGGACCGTCGGAGAGTCGCTTCGGTTTCGCGGCCCTTCGCCTCGACGATCTCGTTCAATTCCTGCCCGCACGACTCGCGGGCGCCATCTCCGCCATTGCCGCGTGCATTGCACCCACAGGGAAGCCGGCGGCGGCCCTGCGCACGATGGCGAACGATTCGAGAAAGCACCCCTCGCTCAATCGCGGCTGGCCGCTCGCCGCGTTTGCCGGTGCGCTCGATCTTTCACTCGCCGGTCCGCGCCGCGCCGTCGACGGCGTGAGTGCCGCAGCACCCTGGATCGGCAACGGCCGTGCGCGCGCGCAATGGGGGGACGTCTATCGAGCGCTCTATCTTTTCGCGGCGGCGTGCCTGATCGATTTGGCGCTCGTCGCGGCCCTGACGCTCGTCCGATTCGCGGCTGGGATCGGTTGAGCGAGGCGTCTATTTCGTGCTCTGGAGAGATTCACGGAATCGGTCGGCTTTGGGGGTCGAGAATTTCTGCTCGAGCACGATGCCGCGTGGGGTCGCACCCGGGCCGTAGAACTCGCTGTTCCAGTCGTCGCGCTTTACGATGACGGAGCCATCGATCGAACCGCCGGCATAGAGTCCCTCATTGCGGGAAAAGGCGACGATATCCGCGCCGACCGCCGTGGTCGTGGCCCCCTGGGCGCCGATGCCGACGGGGCCGATCGCGACACTCGCGTCGGCGCCGAGCTTGACCTGATTGTTGATGATGGCGTCGAGCCCCTTCTCCGTCATGATCACAAGGACCGTTTCGGAACTCTGGAAACCGATCTGCAGGCCGAGGCTCCCCGCACCCGCGGTATAGAACGCGGGATATCCCCAAACACCGTTGATATCGCGCGCGACAAGGACGCCGCTGCCACCTTGAGCGCCGACGATGAAGGCAGCCTTGAGTTGGCCTGGAAAGATCAGCACGGCTTTGCCGAGATTGATGTAGCGCTTCAGTTGGGGATAGTTGGTGTCGTTGTACATGGAGACATAGGTAAGGCGCGCTCTCTCGAGCAGCGACTCGGCGTCGGTGTCGGCCCGTACGGGTGTGGACGCGGCGAAGCCGATGAATGCGACCAGGAAGATCGGAAAAGCGCGCAGGACTTTTAGCATTTAGTGAAGCTCCCTTTCATGCCAAGCTCGACAGCGCACGTGCGAATCGTTCGCGCGAGAAAGGCGCCGCCGGCGGCGGCGCAGTCTACCATCGTGACGTGCGCGGAACCATCCCGTGTTGGTTACAGCCGGCGCCGAGTCGATCATCGCGCCGGGAGATTGACAACCCCCACGCGCCACGCTTCGCCCTGGCCTTGGGCGATGTGGTCTAGTCGCGTCACGGCGAGGTTGTCGATCGTGAAGGCGAGCGCCATTTCGGGCTCCAGCTTCAGCGCGCAAGCGAGGGCCGCGCGAATGGTGCCGCCATGCGCAACCGCGACGATACTCCGGCCCCGGTGGTTCTTGTTCAGGCGGTCGATGACCTCGCGCGTGCGCGCGATGACTTGCACGAAGCTCTCCCCGCCAGGGGGTACGGCGTGGGCGGGGGTGAGCCAGAAGCCGCGCCAATCGGGATTGCGCGCGTAGATTTCGGCACGGATTTGTCCTTGCCACTCGCCGAAATGCTGCTCGGCTAAACCCCGCTCAATGATCGGCTCGGGTGCGATGAGGCCGGCATCGCGAATCGCGGCTGCGGTCAAATAGGCGCGCTTCAGGTTGCTCGAAACCCACACCGCCTCGCGCGGCAACTTTCCCGCGAGGGCTTGGAAGGGCGCGCGATCCGAAACGTCGCACTCGATGTCCGTCTGTCCGTAAACGCGGCCGCCATCCGCAGTCACCGGCGCATGACGGATCCACCACCATCGAGTCACGACGGTCATCGGCGTTTCGTCCTCGCGCGAGGCAGGTTCATGGGAAAATCGTCACGGCGGCGAGAATGGCCATTTCGGCTGTTTGCTGGGCAGCACCCAGAACATCGCCCGTATAGCCTCCAAGGCGCTTGCGGGCAAGGGCAGCGACAGAAAAAACGGCGGCCAGGCCGAACGCCAGCGCGCCGAGCCCCGGGCCGACACCGAGAAGAAGGAATGCCGCGACGATCGCCAGGACGGCGGCGGCGGCGACGGTCTCCTGGCGGAGATCGCCGAGCATGGCGCCGAGCCCTTCGCGTCGAGCCGGCGCCAACGTCAGCGTCATGAGCGGGACAAGCCCGCGTGAGACTGCGGTCGCCGCGATCAGGCCGGCCGCGGCATTCGCGGGTGGAGTGAGCTGGGCAAGCAAAGACGCCCGGAACGCCACGCTCAATGTCACGGCCAAGGCCCCGAACACGCCGATGTGGCTGTCCTGCATGATCAGAAGTCGCCGCGCCTCATCGCGTCCACCGAGGCCATCCGCGAAGTCGGCAAGCCCATCCTCATGAAGCGCACCGGTGAGCACCACCGTGATGGCAAGTGCGATCAGGGCACCGGGAAGTGGCGCGAGGCCGAGTGCTGCCGCGAAAGCGTAGCCGACGGCCCCTGCAACGCCGACGCCAGCGCCGACGACAGGCCAGGCACGTATCGCCTGGGCGATTTCGTCGGGTGCAGCGTCCGTGCCGGGTGCGAGCGGCAGAATCGTGAAAAAGCCGGCGGCCGCGCGAATGTCGTCGAGCCAGCCGCGCCAGAGGCTCGCCCAATCGAATCGGCTCCAATCGACACGAGCCATCGCGACCCCCACGCACACGGGCACGCCGCCCGGGGCCCGTTATAGGGGGCTCGGCGTGGGCGCACAACCGTGTCTCTCGCTGGAGTGCCGACGGTTGCGTCCTACTCGCCCATCTGAAGCAAGAGTCCCCGTCGGCGCACGGCGCGGAAAAAGGCGAGGAACACGACGCCGCCGATGACGAGATAGAATGCGTTGAGCAAAAGTGCCTGCATGAGCAGGTCCGTGCGGAACACGTGTTCGAACATGACCGCCCGCATGCCTTCGAAAACGTGGGATGCGGGCAACGCCCAGGCGATCGGCTGGAGCCAACCCGGCAATATCGAAATCGGATAGTAGACGCCGCTGATAGGTGCGAGCGCGAAGATGGCGAGCCAGGCCAGGCTTTCCGCACCCAGCCCATAGCGCAAAATGCATCCGGAAACCATGAGGCCCATGGCCCAGCCGAATACCATGAGGTTGATGAAGAAGGCGACGAGCGGCAGGCCGATCGTGAAGATCGAATAGTGATAAAGCGGGATGCACAGCAGTGCTGCCGGCACGATGCCGACGATCGTGCGGATGAAGCTCATCGCCGCGAGGGAGAGCATCAGCTCGTAGGGTCGGAGAGGGGTGACGAAGAGCTGTCCGAGATTGCGCGCCCACACCTCCTCGAGAAAGGATACGGCAACACCGAGCTGGCTGCGGAAAAGGACGTCCCAGAGCAGTACGCCCGCGATGAGTATGCCTGCCGCCTGCGCCACATAGGAGCTGTGGGTCACGAAGAACTGGCTGATCAATCCCCAGAGGATCATCTGCACCGTCGGCCAATAGATGAGTTCGGCGATGCGCGGCCAGGACCCTCTCAGAAGATAAAGATAGCGCAGCACCATCGCCGTCATCCGCCGGAGCGAAAACGCACTCGGCTCGCGCCGAAGCCGCACCTCGCGATCGATCGAGGATGCGGTCATTGGGCGGCCACCTCGTCGGGTCGGCGCGCGATATCGAGGAAGACTTCCTCGAGGTTGTGCCGGCCGTATCGCGCGATGAGTTCAGCCGGCGAGCCGCGATCGACGATGCGTCCCGATTTCATCATCAGCACGTCGGAACAAAGGCGCTCGACCTCTCCCATGTTGTGCGAGGCGAGCAGGATCGTGGCCCCCGTGCGAGCACGGTAGCGCTCGAGATAGCTGCGAACCCAATCCGCGGTGTCGGGGTCGAGCGAGGCAGTGAGTTCGTCGAGCAGCAGCAGCTCCGGCCGGTTGAGGAGCGCTTTCGCAAGGGCGATGCGGCTGCGCTGGCCGGCGGAAAGTGAACCCGTCGGGCGATTCATGAACGGGCCGAGCTGCAGTTCCTCGGCAATCTCCTCGACACGGGCGCGCACGCGCGCGAGGCCGTAAAGCTGGCCGTAGACCGAAAGATTCTCGCGCGGCGTCAGCCGCCGCGGCATCTCCACATAGGGCGAGGAGAAATTGATGCGGTGAAGCACGCGGTAGCGGTGACGCAGCATGTCCTCACCGAGGACCTCAATGCTGCCCTCGCTCGGCAGCAGGAGGCCGAGAAGCATCGAAAGCGTTGTCGTCTTGCCCGCACCGTTCCCGCCAAGAAGGGCTACCGTCTCGCCCGGGGGGACGATGAAATTCACGCCGTCGACCGCGATGACATCGCCAAAGCGCTTGGCGAGTGCCGTCACCCGGATCACGGCCGTCGAGGCGGAGGTTGCGAGCATCGCGGCAATATGGGTCGAGTGCCGGTCGATGCCAAGTGCCGATTTATCGCCGATGGGCAATCCCGCTTGGTTGGCTGAGCATTTCATACGGGCTAAACTCGCCGGCTCTGCGGTCGAAGGAGAGGAACGATGGCCGTCGCTCATGCCATGGCCGAACTTGTAGGACTTCGGGATCGGCGCGAGATGCGGGTTCCAAGCCCTGTAAAGCAGCGCACCCTCGTTCTCATCCGGTGGATTGCGGTCGGCGGACAGGCGGCGACGCTTTGCATCGTTCATTTCGGAATGGGCATGCCTCTGCCGATCGTCCCGGCCCTCGCCGTGGTCGGAGCGTCCGCGCTGCTGAATCTCGTTATCGGACGTGGGCGGGGAATGCGCGCGCGGCTTTCGAATGCGGGTGCGGCACTCTATCTCGCCTACGACGTCCTGCAGCTCACGGTCCTTCTCTGCCTCACGGGCGGGCTCGCCAATCCCTTTTCGATTCTGATTCTGGCACCGGTCATGGTCTCGGCGACCGTGCTCTCGCGCACGAGCACGATAGCACTCGGCCTGCTGACCGGGCTCTCTGTTTCAGCACTCGCGTTCATCCGCCTGCCGCTGCCGTGGCCGGACGGTCCGTTCGCCCCACCCTCTCTCTACGTCATGGGAATTTGGCTTGCCATCCTCTTGAGCGCAATGTTCATCGGCGCTTATGTTGGCAGCGTCAGCGAGGAGGCGCGGCGAATGTCGGAAGCACTCGGTGCGACGCAGTTAGCACTTGCGCGCGAGCAGCGTCTCGCGTCGCTCGGTGCGCTTGCCGCCGCCGCGGCACACGAGCTTGGAAGCCCGCTTGCGACAATCGCGGTGACGAGCAAGGAGCTAGCACGCGATCTCCCCGAGGGAAGCGCTCTGCGCGAGGACGTCGACCTCCTTCTCAGCCAAAGCATGCGCTGCCGCGACATCCTCGCCGAACTCGGGCGGGCACCCGAAGCCGACAAGATTTCGCCTTTCGAGAACATGCCGCTTTCGGCCCTGGTCGAGGACGCGGCCGAGCCGCACCGCAATCCGGCAATCAAGCTTGTCCTCGACGCAGCACCTGCTGCCGGTGCGCCGGAAGATTCGCCCGAGCCTATCTTGTCGCGAAGCCCGGAGATCGTGCACGGGCTCGGCAATCTGATCCAGAACGCGATCCAGTTTGCCAAAAGCGAGGTTGTCGTCCGCCAGCGCTGGGATTTCAGCGAGATCGTCGTCGAGGTCATGGACGATGGGCCTGGCATTCCCTCCTATCTCCTCGAGCGGATTGGCGAGCCTTACGTCTCGGGCCGCGATCAAGGCGGGCATCACATGGGCCTCGGCATCTTCATCGCGCAAAACCTCTTGGCAAGGACCGGCGGCGAACTCCAATTCTCCAATCGGCCCGAGGGCGGGGCGAGTGTCGCGGTGCGCTGGACGCGAAGCACGGTCGAACGCGCGGCCTAGTGTGGCGGATTTGAGGTTCCCAAACGCGGATGCCGCCAAAATGACAGGAACTTCAAATCCGCCACACGAGCGCAAGGGGGGAACATGAGCGAAGAACCCGAGCAGGGTGCCGCGCTCGCAATACCGCGGGAGGGAGAGCCGAGTCTCCTCATCGTCGACGATGACGAGCCGTTCCGCACGCGGCTTGCTCGCGCGATGGAGCGGCGGGGCTACCGTGTGTCGACGGCCGACAGCGTGGCGAGTGGGATCGAAACGGCACTCGCAACGATGCCCGCCTTCGCAGTCGTCGACTTGCGCCTCGGGGAGGGAAGCGGGCTCGACGTGGTCAAGGCGCTACGCGAGGTGCGCGCCGACGTGCGGATCGTGATGCTTACGGGCTATGGCAACATTGCGACCGCCGTCGCGGCGGTGAAGGCGGGCGCTCTGGACTATTTGCCCAAGCCCGCCGACGCCGACCAGATCGAGGCGGCGCTGCGGGTGAGCTGCAGGCCCTTGCCACCTCCGCCCGATCATCCGATGTCGGCGGACCGGGTGCGGTGGGAGCATATTCAGCGCATCTTCGAACAATGCGGGCGCAACGTTTCGGAGACGGCCCGGCGGCTCAACATGCACCGGCGCACCCTTCAACGTATCCTCGCGAAGTACGCGCCGCGCGAATAGGTTTTCGATCCCGCTCGTGTGGCGAATCCGAAGTTCGCCACTTTAGCCGTGAAAGATCATTCGGCTGAGGACGAAAAGGGCAACGAGCCCGACGGCGCTGATCCCGATCAGCTTCACGAAAAGCCATGCAACGCCGTCGGTCGTGTTGGTCCCGGCACCGGCAACCGCGAGCGGGTGCCTCCCCGTGCCGTGACGGGAATCCCGCGCTTCCTTCACTTCCTTCTGGACCTGGATCTTGCGCTCGAGCGCCTCGGCGTTCGTGTCGTCGACGAGCGATTGGCGGAAAACGACGCGGGACTTGAGCTCGCCATCGTCTGCGAATCTCTCTTCGACGACGCGCATCGCGGTCGCGCGTCGCGCACCCAACAGACGCTTCGCCATGTCGATGGCGAGTTCCTTGTCGTCATAGATCGAATCGATCTTCCAGTTGCCCGCCTGGAAGCTTTGCAATTCAAATGACGTCAAACTCTTTTGCGCGTTACTCGACATGCGACATGTCCTTTGGCCGGATCGCCCCGCCTGAGCGCTTCATTGCCCCTTGACCTTGCAGCTCCCCACGCCGAGCACGGCATCGATCATCAAGCCGTCGTCGCTGAGGGGCGCCATTACGCTGCGAAACATGCTCACAGCGCCATCTGGATTCACGAACTCGCCGCCGATCGTGATCGGGCATCGCCGACGCACCACTTGCTCGTAATAGTACGAGGATCTGCCAAGGAGCGTGTCCGGCCTCACGTCGGCGATCGTTGAGGGTTGCGCACCCGGCACGGAAGTTCGCGTCATCTCCTCGCCCACATACATGACCGGCACGCCCGCTCTCGGATTCGAAACATCGAGGATGAAGAGGTGCGGCGCGATTTCGGGGATCACGCCGAAATCGATCTCGCGATAAGTCGCAAACTCCCGCACCCCCCGAAGGTGGCGCCAATAGTTGAGAAGCCGCAGCGACAAGCGCCGCTCGCGCTGTCCGGCGTAGGCTTCGGTTCCATTGGCCGCCAAGCATCGGTCCTCGCTCGTCACCGCGTGTTCCAGCTGGCCATGGCCGGGGTCGTTAAGCATGTCCAGCCCTAATCCTCATTCGCCGCATCCTCGGAGGGGCATCGGCATCGAATGGCCAGCCCCGGCGCCAATGCGCCACGAGGGACGCAATTTCCCGCGTGATCCTACGGTTCGAACGGTTAACGAAGTCTTGTTTTGTACCGGGCGGCGGGACTGGGCATGATCGGCTCCCGCACCCTACGAGGGTTGATGCCCGATCCGGCCGGCCGCAGCCCAAGCGCCGGGAATGGGAGATTCCCTGACTTTTGACCCTGCTGGCGAGTATGGGCGGGCATTGCAGGCCCGGCCGACCTTGCCCACTTAATAGGGGGTGCGCAGGGCGGGTGCGACGGGGGTGTCATGCGGTATTCGGACTTGAAGCTCCTAAGTCTCGCTGCCGCCAAGAGCTCGGCAACTGCAGGCGCTCCACCCGAGTGCGGACTGTTTTTTGCATGAACCAGACGGCTCCAGGGAGATCGACAAGGGAATGATTCGGCGACTGATCGATCCGGTTCGGCGCGGAGCTGAGCCCCGGGCGGAAGTACCGCCCGATTCCCGCATCTATGCGGTGGGCGACATTCATGGGCGCGTGGACCTCCTCGAACGCCTCCACGCGCTGATCGTGGCGGATGCGCGAAGCTCGTCGGCGCCTCGAAAACGCATCGTCTATCTCGGCGACTACGTCGATCGCGGCATGCAATCGCGACAAGTGGTCGATCTCCTTCTCGAAGGACCCCTCGAGGGGTTCGAGGCCATTCACCTCAAGGGCAATCATGAGGAATTCCTCCTCCGCTTTTTCGAGGACGAGATGATAGGGCCGGGCTGGTTCATCAACGGCGGCGAGGCAACGCTTTATAGCTATGGCGTCCGCGCCCCGGACCTTGGCGCCCATTCCGGCCGGCTCGGGCATATGCATCGGCAATTTCGCGAGAATTTGCCTGCGGCACATCTCCGTTTTTTCCGCGATCTCAAGCGATTGCACATCGAGGGTGGCTATCTTTTCGTCCATGCGGGGATCCGGCCCGGAATAGCGCCTGAGGCGCAACGCGACGACGATATCCTTTGGATTCGAGAGGTATTTCTCGACGACAAGCGCGATCACGGGAAAATCGTCGTCCACGGCCACACCATCAACAGGGAACCCCAGGTACGGCACAATCGAATCGGGATCGACACGGGTGCTTATGCGAGCGGTGTGCTCACCGCACTGGCACTCGAGGGTTCGAATCGCAAATTCCTGCAAACGTCCGATTGAACCGACCTGACGACGCCGATATCGGCGGCAAGAACGCGCTGGACTATCGCGCGGGGACATTTGATATTGGCGCCGCCGGATGCGGCGCGTAAATGCCGGAGGGGAGGGTTTCCGAAGGAGAATCGGGTCGATGCGGGTCACCGATCGCGCGCTCGTCGCAGCACGTTCGAATAGTGCCCGAGCCTTGTGGAGCATAGCCGAGTGAGTACCGTCGATCGCTCAACCCTTGCCGCCAAGGCGGAGTGGCTCGCCGGCGTGCGCGTTCTCTGTCTTGGTGATGTGATGCTCGACCGTTATGTCTACGGTGCGGTCGAGCGCGTTTCTCCCGAGGCCCCGATCCCCGTGCTGCGCATCGAGCGGGAACGCAGCATGCTGGGAGGGGCCGGCAACGTGGTGCGTAACCTTGCCGCCCTCGGTGCTGCGGCACGGTTTGTCTCGGTTCTCGGCGACGACGCAACGGGCCGGGAGGTTCGGGCGTTGCTTGCGGCTGAGAACCGCGTCGAGTCCCGCCTTCTCGACGAAGCCGGCCGAGATACCGGGGTGAAGACGCGATTTGTCGCGGGCGCCCAGCAGCTTCTTCGCACCGACCAGGAAACGATCCGCCCCATCTCAGCGCGCAGCGAAGTGGCGCTAATCGCGGACCTTGCCGCCGCGATCGATGGTGCCGAGACGGTGATCCTCTCCGATTACGGCAAAGGCGTTCTCACGCCGGATGTCGTCGCGGAGACGATCAAGCTCGCCCGTGCGCGGAAGAAGCGCGTCGTCGTCGATCCCAAGGGCGTCGACTTTACCGGCTATCGCGGTGCGTTTCTCGTGACGCCCAATCGCGCGGAACTCGCGGCGGCGACCCATATGCCGACGTCAAGCGAACCGGAAGTCGAGGCGGCGGCGCGGCGCATAATCGCGGAATGCGATATCGCCGCCGTGCTCGCGACGCGCGGTGCGGACGGCATGATGCTGATCTCCGCCGACGGTCGGGTCGACAACCTGCCGGCCGAGGCGCGAGAGGTCTTCGACGTTTCGGGTGCTGGCGATACCGTGGTCGCGACTTGCGCCGCTGCCCTCGCCGCCGGTCTCGAGCTTATCGAGGCGGCACACCTCGCCAACGTCGCGGCCGGCATCGTCGTCGCCAAGGCGGGTACCGCGGTCGCACATCTCGACGAGATCTTCGCAGCGCTTCACGCCCAAGAACTGATGAGTCACGAACGCAAAGTGGTCTCGCTCGCCCAAGCCGCGGACAAGGCTGAGAATTGGCGGCGCCAGGGCCTGAAAGTCGCGTTTACGAACGGCTGCTTCGACCTTTTGCACCCTGGCCATATCTCGCTGCTCGCGCAGGCGCGCGCTTCTTCCGACCGGCTTGTGGTTGGGCTCAACAGTGACGCCTCGGCGAGGCGCCTCAAGGGCGAAAGTCGCCCGATCCAGCGCGAGAGCGAGCGTGCGATCGTTCTCGCTTCCCTTTCGACTGTCGATCTCGTCGTGACCTTCGACGAAGATACGCCGCTAAAGCTAATCGAATCGATCGCACCCGACGTACTGGTGAAGGGGGCGGACTATACGATTGCGACGGTCGTTGGCGCTGAATTCGTACAGAGCTACGGCGGCAGGATTATGCTTGCGGAAATTACGCCGGGGCAGAGCACCACGGCCACGATCGAGCGGATGGGCCGCTAAGGGAAAGCGGCTCGTGTGGCGAATCCGAAATTCGCCACATTAGGGGGCGGGACCGTGAGCGAATTTCGGATTCAAAGCCACACTAAGCCTCCGGGTCCACGAGACGTTGAAGACGGCTCGTCGCCGTCAGCGCAAAACGCAGCAATAGCGCTTTCCGGCGCGATCCGGCCATGGGCGGCAACTCGGGCGAGGGGCGGAGTATCACGCTCGAATAGGCGTCGGCGACGATCAGGCCGCACTCCTCGGGCAGAATCGCCTGAGGGAAACTTTCGGGCACGGCGAAATAAAAGCTGTCGCAAAAGGGGAGGTATTCCGGCCATTTGAGGTCGCTGCGGAAATCGGCTTCCGATGTCTTGATTTCCACGATCACGACATCGCCCGATCCGCTCACCCCGATCACGTCGGCGCGCCGGCCGGTATTGAGCGTGAATTCCGCGAGCGTGCCGTAGCCGAGTGCCGACAGCATACGGGACACGCCGCGCGCCAGCCGGATCGCCTCACGGATATCGCTCGAATCGGACAAGGGCTGTTCGAACATCGGAGACCGCAACGTTGCCGAGAAGGCTTAGGAACTTCAAATCCGAATACCACACGAGAGTCAACTTATTGCGAGCGCGCGGATTCTGATGGTTCGTTCTCTTTGGCGTCATGGCCGGGCCGGCCGAGGGCCGCGACCCGGCCATCCACATCTTTCATCGAGTGGTCACACGCACGTGGATGCCCGGGTCTGACCCCCGGATCGAAGTCCGGGGGCGGGCATGACGATCGGAGAAATCTGGCATCAATTGTCGGACAGATCGCTCTACTGTGCTTTGGATCCGAAATTCGCTCATGGTCCCGCACCCATGTGTGGCGAATTTCGGATTCGCCACACTAAATGACGCGCGGCCGCAAATATGCGCAGGCGCGCACTGCAGCACCAGGCGGGCCCGTAGATTTTAGATCGAATTGAGGTCGCCGCCGCCGAAATCCGAGCCGCCGGCATCGAAATCGCCGCTCGAGTCGACACCGGACGAGTCGACGTCCGAAGCATCCTGCAAGCCAGCGTCATCCGCATTTGCATTGGATGGATCGGACGAGGAGTCGGGTGTGTCGGCGGTGTCGACCGTGTTGGGCATGTTCCCGGCATTGGGATCGTCGCCATAGTAGTTGTTGATCACGGTTTCATTGACGCCTGGGCCGGGTATCCCGACACCGGATCCCCATCCGGTGCCGAAAGCCGATCCAAACGGGCCGGGATTGTGGAAGAAAAGGCTGCGAATCCCCTCGAAAAGCAGCGCACCACCCGCAACCCCCGCCGCCGTCGACAATGCGGACTGGAGGAAGCCACCCGATGGTGCTGCCGTCGACGGCACCGAGCCTCCGGCAGCACCCGCCTGAAACGCTTGAGGGCGCGACGACTGGCCCTGCTGCGGTGGGGACTGCAGCGACGGGGATTGCGAAGCAGCATCGACATGCCGGCCCCAAGGCCCGCTGCCCGCAAGTGCCCCGAGAAAGCTCGGCTGGCTGCGCGACGCATCCGGCGCACGGCTCTCGTTCTTCCGTGCCTCCGCGAGGTCGGACTCGAGCTGAGAGATGCGCGCCTGGGCGTTTGCGAGTGCATGTTCCTGGACGAGGACGGTCTGAACCAGAAGATAGGGTGCCGTCCCATGCTCGCCGACGCGCTGTCCGATCAAGCCTTGGGCGTCGCGGTCCGTTTGCGCCGTGTCGGCCGCCCTGAGCCGCCGAAAGAGGTCTTCGATCAAATCGCGCTCTTGAGGGGTCATGACTTATCCTTGGGAATGAGACGTCACGGGACGTTCGCGCCTAAATGTCTCTATGCAATCGTGTCACTCATGTGGCGTCTGCGCTCGGCCGGTTCAAGTCACCCCTCGCGGCAGTCTGCGATCCGCACGAAATGTTCCGCTCGATTCCATCGCGACGAGCGATATTGCGTTGTTCAAAGCGGCATGTAGCCGCCGAACCACAGCCAAAGGCCGGCGATCGCCATGGACAGAATCGTGATCGGCACGCCGGTGCGGGCGTGATCGCGGAAGGAAATGCGAACGCCCAACGCCTCTGCGCGCTCGACGACGATCAGGTTCGCGAGGCTGCCGACGAGCAGGAAATTTCCCGCGAGCGTCGAAAGCAACGCAAGACCCACGAGTGCGC